>NZ_JBFUEO010000007.1:0-120842 GCF_056403935.1 Pedococcus sp. P2_E4
ATCCAGCACCAGCCGGTACTCCGCGATCCCGGTGCCGTCCTCGACCGGCTGCGACAAGCTCACGAACCGGGCCGCGGCGTCCTGCTCGAGCTGCAGCTGACCGTCCCGSCCGYACYKGGCCAGCAGCGCGGGCCGCAGACGGCGGCACGCGCGCGGACCGTCGGCGGCCGCGAGGTCGATGAGGCCACGCAGCACGTGGGGCTCCGCCCCGTCGGCCAGCACCGGCCGCAACCGGTCCGCCTCCGCGACCACCACCGCCGCGGAGGGCACCGGCAACACCCCCGCCCGCACCGCCTCAGCCACCGGCGCATTGACCGGCTTGCCGAACGCCACCGCCAGCTCCACCACCTGCCGCGACCCACCTGCCCGGGTCGACGGCGCGTGACATCGCACCCACTGCGTGACCGTCATCGCCGCCGACCCACCGGAGGTCTCGCCCCGGGCCATCGCCTCGGCGGTCACCGTCACCCGCGCCAGATCACACGCCGCACCCAACGCGTCGACCTCGCTCAGCAAACCGGCAAGCCCCTCGGGCCCACCGCCGGAGGGGACCTGCCACAGCACCTCGCTCAGGGCACCCAGCGACTCGCGCGCGGCGCCGAGCCGCTCTCGGTGCTGAGTCAACGTCAGATCCCCCTGCATGACCACCACACTATGAGAGACCACCGACAGCCCCCAAGCCCCGTACGACCCGAGTTCCGTTGCAGCGCAACGGAATTGCGCGGCATACCAAGACCAAAGAGGCAAGCTGGAGACCCCAACCTGTGGACGGCGAGTCGGTCAGGCATCCCGCCTGTGGACCGACGAGCCGACGTGGGGGCTTTCGCAGGTCACGCCACCCCTGCCACGCTGGAGCGGTCGGGGTGAGGAGGGACTCGCGTGGGCAGGGCAGTGGCACTGCAGGTGGCCGGTGGGCTGTTGGTGCTGACCGGCCTCGGCTTCGGGATTCCCTGCGTGCTGGGCATCAGGCACCTCGCGACGACCGGCGAGATCTGGACCCTCATGGGCTATCCCACGTACGGCAAGGGCCCTTTCGAGCGGCACGGCATCGCCACGACGGTGCCGCTGATGCTGGGGTTCCTCGTGGTCTGTCTCGTCGAGGTGTGGGCCGGCGCGCGGCTCTCGGGTGGTCACCGGGACGGGGCCGTGGCTGCCCTGCTCCTGCTGCCCGTCGAGGCGGTGTTCTGGTGGGGGTTCGCCCTCCCGATCCCGCCGTTGGTGGCGCTCGTCAGGACGGCCCTGCTCCTGGGGTGGTGGCGACAGCTGCGCTGACCCGGGTCAGCGTCGGGGCGGCTGCCACCCGGTCTCGCGCGCCCACTCCTCGACCCGCTCGTGCTCCGCGTCGAACCACGGCTCCTTGGCTTCGGCGTACTCGTTCACCGTCGCAACGCCGGCCGCGATCCGGAGCTTCTCCGCGGCATACTCCGCGCGTGCCTCCGGGACGGCGCGCATCCAGTCACGGAACATCAGCGCCCACCGCCACCCGGGACTGCCGACCTCGCGGACGTGGATGTGCGCGACCCGGCCAGGGTCGGCACTGCCGTGCATCCGCTTGGGCCACGTGCCATCCGACCCCCGGCCGAAGTCCGCGTCCACACCCTCGGCGCGCGGGAAGCCGGCCTCCGTCAGTCGCCGCAGCAACGCCGGGTCGTCCGCGGCCTCGAGCGTGGGCACCCCGACCTGGAGGTCGACGACGTCCTTGGCGACCAGACCCGGGACCGAGGTGCTGCCGACGTGGTCCACGGTCTGCGCCACGTCACCGAAGGCCAGTCGCAGCCGCTCGACCACCCGGGCGGCCTGGGCGGGCCACGTCGCGTCGGGAGCCGCGAGGACCACCTGCTCCAGCCGATGGCTGCGCAGACCGCGGCGCACGTTCTCCTCGAAGGGAACCAGCCGCTCGTGCCACAGCCTCTCCACCGCCTCGTGCAGCTCGTCGGGGCCACCGTCGTTGGCCAGCCACACGTCGGCGGCCGCCCGGCGCTGGTCGTCGTCGGCCTGCGCGGCGATCCGGCTGCGCGCGTCCGCCTCGGTCATCCCGCGTGTGTGCATGAGCCGCTTCACCCTGGTGTCCTCCTGCGCCCCCACGATGACCACGAGGTGGTAGCCGGGGCCGTAGTGCTTCTCGACCAGGAGCGGGACGTCGTGGACAACGACCGCATCCGCGGGTGCGGCGGCCACCAGCTCGCGCGTGCGGCGCGCGATCAGGGGGTGCGTGATGCCCTCGAGGTCGCGACGCGCCCGCTCGTCGGCGAACACGATGGCTCCGAGGGCGGGCCGGTTGAGTGCACCCTCGTCGTCGAGGACCTCGTCGCCGAAGCGTCCGACGACCGCCGCCAGGCCTTCGCTGCCCGTGGCGACCACCTCGCGGGCCAGCTGGTCGGCATCGATGACGATCGCCCCGAGGCTCGCAAGGTGTTGCGCGACAGTGGATTTCCCCGACCCGATGCCCCCCGAGAGGCCGACACGCAGCATCCCCGAAGCCTAGTCCGCCAGCCGGGCCGGGAAGCCGCCCGTGGCGACCGGACCCCAGCGGGTGGGGGTGATGCGCAGCAGCGACTTGTCCTGCGTCACCATCGCAGCGCGGTACTCGTCCCAGTCGGGGTGCTCGCCGGCGATGTTGCGGTAGTACTCGACGAAAGGCTCCACGTCGTCGCGCGCGTCGACCACCTCGGCGTCGCCGTCCACCTGCACCCATGCCCCGCCGAAGTCGTCCGACAGCACCAGGACGCTCGCCTGCGGTCGCCGTCGCAGGTTGGCCGTCTTGGCCCGCTCGCGATAGCTCGAGATGACGATGCGCCCACTGTCGTCGACACCACCCGTGACCGGTGACGCCTGGGGCCGACCGTCGGAGCGCTCCGTGATGAGGACCAGCTGGTGCCGGGGCCGCACGAAGTCCAGCAGCCCCTCGAGGTCGACCGTCGTGTTCGTCGCAATCGTCCGTGCCATGCCCTCATCCAAGGGCGGGCTCACTGCGAGCGCAAACCACGGGGCTGTCGATGCAGGCATACGTCAACTGGCGGATCCACGGCGGCCGCACCAGTGACAGCGTCGAAAGGTTCGAGTACCGGCCCGAAGGGGTAAGACGATGCGACCTCGAATCCGCACAGCGCTGCTCGTCGCCGCGGTCACCGCGACAGCCACCACGCTCACCGCCCCGACCTCCCTCGCGGCCGTCGACCGGGGTCACCTGGACGCCTACACGGCGAGGGTCACGCCCGAGCAGGTCGGGCAGCTGGCGCGCGCTGGTCAGGACGTGGCCGGTTCCAGAGTGGTGGGCGACAGGGTCGAGGTGGACCTCGTCCTCACCCAGGCGCAGCGTGACCGACTGAGCCGGCAGGGCATCACCGCGACCCTCACCCGGGTCAAGGGTGGCAAGACGGTGCGCGAGTTCGCGGCAGCGGAGGCCGCCAACGGCTTCACCGTGTGGAGGTCCTACGACCAGCCCGGTGGGATCCGTGACCAGGTGTATGCCGCGGGAGCGGCCAATCCGTCCGTGGCCAAGGTGGTCAAGCTCGGGACGACGTACCAGGGCCGCGAGCTCCTGGCCGTCAAGCTGACCCAGGGAGCCCAAGGCATCGTCGACGGAAGCCGCCCGGCCGTGCTGTTCAGCTCGACGCAGCACGCCCGCGAGTGGATCTCGACCGAGGTGAACCGCCGACTCATGAACTGGTACCTCGACAGGTGGCGTGCCAACGACCCAGCGGTCAAGAAGCTGCTCCAGGAGACCGAGCTGTGGTTCGTCCTCGTAGCCAACCCTGACGGCTACCAGTACACCTTCGACACCGAGCGGCTCTGGCGCAAGAACCTGCGCGACAACGACGGCAACGGCCAGATCACGGTCGGGGACGGCGTCGACCCCAACCGCAACTACCCGAACCACTGGGGCTACGACGAGGAGGGCTCCTCGTCGGTCACCTCGAGCGAGACCTACCGAGGTCCAGCACCGGCGTCCGAGCCGGAGACCCAGGCCCTCAAGGGGCTGTTGGACCGGATCGGCTTCGCATTCCAGGTCAACTACCACTCGAATGGCCAGTGGCTCCTGTACAGCGATGGGTGGCAGATCGGCTCCCCCACCGCAGACGACCCCATCTACTACGCGATGTCGGGGAACCTGGACAACCCGGCCATCAAGGGCTTCCACCCCGGGCTCGCGTCGGACGTCCTGTACGTGACCAACGGCGAAACCACCGACTACGCGCACGCCCAGACCGGCACCTTGGCCTGGACACCTGAGCTCTCCGAGGGGTGTCCCGGCTGCGGCTTCGTCTTCCCCGACGACGAGGCCCTCGTGCAGGAGGAGTTCCTGCGCAACCTGCCCTTCGCCCAGTCCGTGGCGAGCTCAGCGACGCACCCGGCCACCCCCTCGTCCGTCCTGGGGCTCACGACCAAGCCCTTCTACGTCGACAGCGAGGATGCGTACAAGCGCGGTATCCCGGGTGCCAACTTCAGCTTCAGGTACTCCTACGGCGACCCGCAGCCGGTGGCGGTGCTGGCTCGTCGGAGCCTGGGCGCGGTGACCGCGAAGTTCCGGATCAACGGCGGCGCGGTCAGGTCCGCACCGACGTCGGAACCGCCCGGCCTCAGCTACACGCCGCCCGCCCGGTACTACCACCAGGTGCGTGGCGTGGTCACCGGGACCAAACCCGGCGACTCCGTCGAGGTGTGGTTCGAGGGCGGCGGCCAGAGGAGCTCGTCGTTCACGTACCAAGCCGTCTCCGAGACGGGGAACCGGGTGCTCGTCGTGGCCGCGGAGGACTACACGGGGGCCTCACCCGTCCAGACTGGCACCAGCCCGAAGTACCTCAGCTACTACACGGCCGCTCTCGCCGCCAACGGGCAAGGCGCTGACGTCTACGACGTCGACGCCCGCGGTCGGACGGCGCCCGACAACCTTGGCGTGCTGAGCCACTACGACGCGGTCGTCTGGTACACCGGGGACGACGTCGTGACCCGGCGGACAGGCTGGGGGCCTGGCAACGCCGACCGGCTGGCCCTCGACGAGCTGCTGGAGTTCCGCTCCTACCTCACCGAGGGCGGTAAGATCCTGTACAGCGGAGACTTCGCAGGTGAGCAGTACACCGGCAACGTCGGGACCCAGCTGTACGACCCCAAGGGCGAGATCGCCTGCAACCCGCTCCCGGCCGGCGTCGATCCCCGCCGCTGCCTGCAGCTCAGTGGCTCAGGAGACGGGATCAACGACGTGGTCGAGTACTTCTTCGGCGCCGCCGCCGCGGTGGTCGGCGACGGTCTCGACGCCCACGGCAAGACCTTCGACGTCGACGGAGTCGGCACTCCGTTCGACGGACTCAGTTGGGGGCTCAACGGCGGTCAGAGCGCCAAGAACCAGAACGACACGTCGTCGTTCCTTGCCCTCAGCGGTCTGCTGCCCGTCTCGAGGTTCCCCCAGTTCGAGAGCTGGCCGTCGTCGCGGTGGATCAAGCCGGGCGGTCCGTTCGAGCCGCACACCGGGACGCGATACGTCTACTCGCGCATCGCGGACGTCACGTACAAGCGCCTGACCCGAGAGGTGGCCGTGCCCGCCGGGGGCGGTGCCCTGTCGTTCTGGACGTCCTACGACACCGAGGCTGACTGGGACCACTTGTTCGTGGAGGCGCGAACCGCTGGCGGGAACGACTGGACCACGCTTCCGGACGTGAATGGCCACACGACGACGGCGACGGGCGAGAGCTGTCCGGAAGGCTGGCGTGACCTGCACCCGCAGCTGGACCACTACCAGACGTGGGACGGCGCCGACTCGTGCACGGCCACCGGTACCACCGGGGTGTGGAATGCGGCCAGCGGGAGCTCCGGCGGTTGGCAGCAGTGGCAGGTCGACCTGTCCGCCTGGGCCGGGAAGACGGTCGAGGTGTCCATCGCCTACGCCAGTGACTGGTCGGCGCAGGGCACCGGCGTGTTCCTCGACGACATCACCGTGCCGGGCGGCACGGTGGAGTCCTTCGAGTCCGGCCTGGGCGCCTGGACGGTGAGCGGCGCCCCCGCAGGTAGCGCGACCAACGCCAACGACTGGGTCCGGACGGACTCCTCGGGCTTCCCCGTGGGCGCTTCGATCACGACGCCAAGGACGATCCTGACCGGGTACGGCATCGAGGGCATCACCGGTCCGGCGACGCGTGCCACCGTGGTGGGGCGCGCCCTGGGGCACCTCCTGCACTGACACACCGAGAGGCCCGGCTCCCCCGCMGGGGAGCCGGGCCTCTCGAAGCCGCTCACGCGGCATACCGAGGTATGCCGGGTGGGGACTCAGTTGCCGGTGAGCTTCTCGCGCAGCGCGGCGAGGGCCTCGTCAGAAGCCAGCGTGCCCTCGGCAGCCGGGGCAGCCGGACGGCTCACGGTCTCGTCGTCGTCGGACGCCGCGGACGCGGAGTCCGAGGAGTACGACGTGGAGACACCAGCGTTGGCAGCAGCCTCGGCGTCGGCCTTGGTGGCCTCCTCGACCTGCGTCTTGTGGGCCTCCCAGCGGGTGTGGGCCTCGGCGTACTGCTTCTCCCACTTCTCACGCTGGGCGTCGAAGCCCTCGAGCCACTCGTTGGTCTCCGGGTCGAAGCCCTCCGGGTACTTGTAGTTGCCGGCCTCGTCGTACTCCGCGGCCATGCCGTAGAGGGTCGGGTCGAACTCGGCGACGGGCGCGCTGTCGTCGTTGGCCTGCTTGAGGCTCAGCGAGATCCGGCGACGCTCGAGGTCGATGTCGATGACCTTGACGAAGATGTCGGAACCGACCGTGACGACCTGCTCCGGCAGCTCCACGTGGCGCTCGGCCAGCTCGGAGATGTGGACCAGGCCCTCGATGCCGTCGTCCACGCGGACGAACGCACCGAACGGAACCAGCTTGGTGACCTTGCCCGGGACGACCTGACCGATCGCGTGGGTCCGGGCGAAGTGCTGCCACGGGTCCTCCTGCGTCGCCTTGAGCGACAGGGAGACACGCTCGCGGTCCATGTCGACGTCGAGCACCTCGACGGTGACCTCGGTGCCGACCTCGACGACCTCGGACGGGTGGTCGATGTGCTTCCAGGACAGCTCGGAGACGTGGACGAGACCGTCGACGCCGCCGAGGTCCACGAACGCACCGAAGTTGACGATCGAGGACACGACGCCGGAGCGGACCTGCCCCTTCTGGAGCTCCTTGAGGAACGTGGTGCGCACCTCGGACTGGGTCTGCTCGAGCCAGGCACGGCGCGACAGGACCACGTTGTTGCGGTTCTTGTCGAGCTCGATGATCTTGGCCTCGATCTCCTTGCCGACGTACGGCTGGAGGTCGCGGACGCGACGCATCTCCACGAGCGAGGCGGGCAGGAAGCCACGCAGGCCGATGTCGAGGATGAGTCCACCCTTGACGACCTCGATGACGGTGCCGGTGACGACGCCGTCCTCTTCCTTGATCTTCTCGATCGTGCCCCAGGCGCGCTCGTACTGCGCACGCTTCTTGGACAGGATCAGACGACCTTCCTTGTCCTCCTTCTGGAGGACCAGGGCCTCGACCTCGTCGCCGACCTTGACGACCTCAGAGGGGTCGATGTCGTGCTTGATGGAGAGCTCACGCGAGGGGATGACACCCTCGGTCTTGTAGCCGATGTCGAGCAGGACCTCGTCCCGGTCGACCTTGACGATGCGACCCTCGACGATGTCGCCGTCGTTGAAGTCCTTGATGGTCGCGTCGATCGCGGCAAGGAGGTCTTCCTCGGTGCCAATGTCGTTGATGGCAACCTGAGGGGCGGTCTTTTCGACCGTGCTGGCAGTCATGTAGTAGGAACTCCGATGATGGACAGTGAATAGAAGGTGTTTGTTGTGGCCCCCCACGAGGCGTCCGCAGCGGACACGACGAAGTGAGCACACGAATGTGCTCCTCCACCCTACCGATCCTGTCTGCGTGGGGTCAAAACGCGAGAGGTATGCCGGTGAGTGAGTTTGCGCAGGTCAGCCGCCGGGAGGCCGGCCCCGAGGAGACCGCGGTCGCCAACCGCTCTTGGTGGGACGCCGAGGCCGGGGCCTACTACGCCGAGCACGGCACCTTCCTGGGCGACTCCGAGTTCGTCTGGGGGCCCGAGGGCTGGCGGGAGTCGCAGCTGGGGCTGCTCGGCGAGGTCGAGGGCCGGCAGGTGCTGGAGATCGGCGCCGGCGCCGGTCAGTGCGCGCGCTGGGTCGCGGGCCGCGGGGGCCGGGTCGTGGCGACGGACCTGTCCGCCGGCATGGTCCGCCAGGGCCTCGACCTCAACCTGAGGGTCACTCCCCCGGGCCACCCGGTGCCGTTCGCGCAGTGCGACGCGGCCCGGCTGCCGTTCGCAGACGCGGCGTTCGACACCGTCTTCACGGCGTACGGGGCGGTGCCCTTCGTCGCGGACACCGCCGCGCTGATGCGCGAGGTGGCCAGGGTCCTGCGCCCGGGCGGGCGGTTCGTCTTCTCCACCACGCACCCGTTCCGCTGGGCGTTCGCCGACGACCCGGGCGAGGACGGGCTCACGGTGCGCCAGTCCTACTTCGACCGGACGCCCTACGTCGAGTCCGACTCCGACGGCGAGACGTCGTATGTGGAGCACCACCGCACGCTCGGCGACCGGGTCCGCGAGCTGGTCGCCGCCGGCCTCGTGCTGGGCGACCTTGTCGAGCCCGAGTGGCCGGCCGAGAACGGCCAGACGTGGGGAGGCTGGTCACCCCTGCGCGGCAACCTGTTCCCCGGCACGGCCATCTTCGTCTGCCTGCGCTCGTGACCGTCGCTCGAGCCTCCTCCGAACACCGAGCTCGTGAAGGTTCTGTGCGGATCCGGTGAAGGTGCGCCGGCCCCGCCCGCAGCCGGGGCATCATCGCTGCCATGACCGCCGCACCCGCGACCACGGACCCGTCCCCGGCGGCCACGCAGCCACGCCGGCTGTGGTGGTGGGTTCCCCTCGTGCTGACCCTGGCGACCGTCGCCGGGGTCTGGCAGCTGCGAGCCAAGGCAACTGCCGAGTGCGACCTCGGCATCAACGCCGGCGCAGCCATGCTGGGAGCCGCGCTCGTCCTCCCCGCTGCCGCCGTCGCGCTGTGCGCCCTCCTCGAGCCCGTCCGGCGTCTGCTGCCCCGCCCCGTCGCGCTGGTGGTCATGGTCCTGCTGCTGTGGGCCGGCGGCTTCCTCCTCCTCGACCACCTGGGCGCGCCGACCGGTTACCCGTCCACCTCCCCCACGTGTAGCGACAACGTGCCGCACTGGTGGCCCTCCTGGCTGCCGACCTGACCCTCCGGCGAACCGCCGTCGCACGGCCGGCGCCACGGCATACCCCCGCGGTGGGGATGACGAAGGGCCGCTCCCACCGGGAGCGGCCCTCGTCGCGTGCGGTGGCGCAGGTCAGACGGCCTCGCGCTTGCCGCGCCCGCGGTTCGCGCCGAAGCTGAGGAACAGGCCGAGCGCGATGAGCAGCAGGCCGCCGATGATGCCGACCGGCGTCAACGCGCCGTTGACGAAGCCGAGGATCTTGCCCTTGGAGCCCCAGTCCTCGGCGTTCTTCTTCACGGTGGCCTCGGAGTACCCGATGGTGCCCTTGGTGGTGAACAGCTCGGGGTAGGTGTCGGTGGTGAGGGACTTCTCGACCTCTTCCTGACCCTTGATCAGGACACCGGTGTTGGGCTCGATCCACAGCGTGCGGACGTTGCCGTAGTTGACCGTGGCCGTGACGTTGCCGTCGGCCGTGTCGCCGAACAGGGCCTTGGGGACATCGCGCGTCGTCACCTCGGCCTTGGGGATCGTCTGGCGGAACACGTACGTGCCGACGCCCTCGAGGGTCTCCTCGCGGAGGAACTCGATGTTGGTCGCCTTGCCCAGGTCGCCGTCCCACCACTGGTACGTCTTCTTCTGGACGTCGAACGGGAACTTGAAGAACAGGCCCTGGTGGTCGATCGGCTGGGTCTTGGCCGGGTCGTCGAGGTCACCCGCCGACTTGAAGTCGCCGCAGCAGTTCGTCGCCTCGGCGGTCTTGCGGTTGAACGAGACGCCCTCGTTGCTGTAGCTGAGGTCGGTCCACTTGCCGTCGATCTCGGCCTGGGACTGCACCGTGGTCTGCCAGTAGGTGTCGGTGCCCGTCTTCTTGGCGGCCTCGACCTTGCCGGGGATGCCGATCACGTTGCGCGTGCTCTTGAGGTTGACGTTCTCGAGCTTGTCGTAGTGCGACTTGCCGTCGTCACCCTTGTAGGCGTGCAGCGAGGACATTCCCGAGCCCTGCGACACCGAGGTCGACCGCTGGTCGAGCTTGACGGTCGCCAGGTTCTTGTACAGAACCGGCTTGGCGACGATGCCCAACACCAACAGCAAAACTCCCAATAGCGTGGCAACACTGCCAAGCACCTTGCGCATCCCGGCGATCTCCTTTGAAATGAGGTAGCCGGACACTACCAGCGGGTAGCCTCTGTGACGCGCACATCGGCGCCAAGTGCGAGAAATGAGCTGGTATTCGTGGGAGTGGTCGAGGCGACAGTCGCCTCCGCAAGCACCCGGGCGCGTCATCAGGCCAGCGCACGCGTCCCCTTCGACCGTGGCGCCGCGGCGCTGACAGTCCTCTTCGTGGTCGTCAGCGCCTACCTCGTGGTCCCCGGCGGCTTCTACATCGACGACTTCCGGGCCCAGGCCTATGCCGCCGGCCGCGGTCCATGGCCGTTCATCATCGAGAGCAACGCCACCCACCTGGCGCCCGGGGCGCGGACCATGGACTGGCTCCAGACTCACTACTGGCCCCTGCAGCGGGGACCGGCAGTCGTGTTCACGCTCGTGGTCTGCGCCCTCCTGGGCGTGGCGGTCTGGCGCCTGCTCACCCAGCTCGTGACCCGTCGGCCGGTCGCCCGGGTCGGGCTGGCGCTGGCCCTGTTCGCGCCGTCGATCATCCCGGCCATCGCCTGGTACCGACAGACCCTCACCACCCTCACCGCCCTCGTGCTGACCGTGGTCGCCATCGACGCCGGCCTGCGGTTCCTGCGTGGTGCCGACCGTCGATGGGCGTATGCCGCGTGGGCCGCCCACGTCCTCGGCCTGTGCTTCTCCGAGCGTGCCCTGGTGATCCCTGTGGTCCTCGCGGTGGCTGGGTTCCTGCTGGTCCCGGGCACGACGTTCCGACGGTCCCTGCCGCGACAGTTCGTCGCGGTCGGACCCATGGTGGCCGTCAACCTCGCCTTCCTGTTCTTCTACGGCAGCGGTGACTACGACCACGGTGGTGGCGGGTCCCCGACCGTGTCAGGGTTCTTCGCGGCGGTGGGGCGTGCCTTGTTCCGCAACACCGTTCCCAGCCTGGTCGGCGGCCCGGTGAGCTGGCGTCACGGGGGCGAGAGCTACTCGTACGCGCAGACCCCTCCGTGGATGGTTGCAGCCGGCTTGGCGGCCCTGGTGCTCCTGCTGGTCGCGACCATGCGTGGCCGCCGCCAGCCGGGCCGTTCTCCCGTGTGGCGGCCGCTCGTCGTGCTCGCCGCCTACATCCTGCCCATCTACGTGATGATCTACGTCGGGCGTGTCGCGCGAGCCGAGGTGTCCTCGGTCGACGACTTGCGCCTGTTCCCGGACGTCGGCGTGTTCCTCGCGATCGGCGTCGCTGTGCTGATGGACGGAGTCCTGCGCGCCCCCCGGCGCCGGACGGTGCGGGTGCTTGCCGCGGGGGCGCTCGCGGCAGCGGTGGCGTGCGGGGTGTCTTGGGTCGGCTTCGTGGAGCGGTGGCACCACAACTCCAGCACGGCATACGTGGAGGCCCTGCGCACGGACCTCGCCACGAACCTCTCCCCGGTCGCGGCCTCCCCGGTCCCGGTCACGATCGTCCCAAACTGGGTCCAGCCCGACTTCTCCACGGCTGACCTCATCGCCGTGCTGCACCCGACAACCCGGACGGTCGTCTTCGACTCGGCGGCCCGGGTGGTCGGCCCGGAGGGACACCTGGTCGCGGGTGAGCTCAAGCGGATCGCGGTTGCTCCCGACGAGCGTTCGGACTTCTGCCGCCACGCCCTGGCGGCAGGTCAGCCGAAGGCCGTCATCGACTTCGACGAACCGGTCCCCTACTACCGCGGAGCGCTGCTCGACCTGGGCCTCCTGGTCGCCGACACGACCTCGGTCTCGGTGCGGGTCATCGCCGAGGACGGCACGGTGTCGACGCCTCGGCCCCCGGTGACGCCACAGATGCAGAGGGGGCCACACCGCGTCCTGCTGCCGGTGACGCCCGACGTCCGGGTCAAGAGCGTCGAGGTCGCGCGCAGCCGCACGACTGCCGACGTCTGCATCACGACCCTCCAGGTCGTCCAACCCCCGGAGCCCCAGTGACCTCCGTCGAGGTACCCACCCAGACCAGCAACGTGCGGGCCACCGGTCACGCGGTCCACCACGTGCGCGAGCTCGAGGGGCTGCGGGCGTTGGCGGCCTTGGCCGTCGTCGTCACCCACGCCGGCTTCATGGCCGGGACCATCGGTCGCAACGTCCTGCCCGGTTTCGTCGCGCGCATGGACGTGGGGGTGGCCCTGTTCTTCGTCCTGAGCGGCTTCCTCCTCTACCGGCCGTACGCCCGCCACAACGCGGGGCTTGGCGCCTGGCCCTCGCTGCGAGTCTTCGCCATGCGCCGGACCGCCCGCCTGGTCCCCGCGTGGCTCTGCGTCCTCGTGGCGACCCCGCTGCTGTGGGCCGACGCCCGCGAGGCACCCCTGGGCACCTGGCTGGCCAACCTGGCCCAGCTGCAGGGCGTCAAGCAGTCGTGGATCATGCCCGGGCTGGCCCAGCTGTGGAGCCTGTCGACCGAGGTGATGTTCTACATCGCACTGCCCGGCCTCGCCTGGCTGGTGGCGCGCGTCGTCCGTGGGCGCCGCCCCTGGGCCGAGCTGCTCGCCCTCGCGGGGGTCATGGTGCTGGCGCAGGGGTTCCGCGCCCTCGACGGCTGGGGGGTCCTGCCGGCCGGCTTCACCTGGCTGCAGACGCTGCCCGCGACGCTCGACTGGTTCGGTTACGGCATGCTGCTCGCCTGCCTGACAGCCCGCCCCGGGCGGTTCGCGTCGGTCACCTCGACGATCCGTCACTCGCCCGTCGCCCTGTGGGTGCTGGCCGCCTGCCTCATGTGGTTGCTCACGACCCGGCTCGCCGGACCCTACGACCTTTCCCAGCCCACCGTGTTGGAGCAGACGTTCAAGCACCTCGGCTACGGCCTGTTCGCCTTCCTCGTCATCGCGCCGTCGGCGGTGGGCGGCGGCAACCCGCTCAGCGGCGTCCTCGGCAGTCGCGTCATGCGTTACCTGGGCCAGATCAGCTACGCGATCTTCCTGTGGCACATGCCGATCATGTTCGCGCTGCGCGAGGCCCGGGGGCTCGACCTGTTCGTGGGCCACTTCTGGTTCACCCTGCTCGGCACGCTGCTCATCACCATCCCCGTGGCCGCTGCCAGCTGGCGCTTCGTGGAGGAGCCAGCTCAGCGCTACGTGCGCGGCCGGACCAGCTGACCGCAGGTCAGGCGCGGCGCCGCTGACGTCGACGTCTCGCAGGCACCAGCACCACCCCGAGCACCACGGCTGTGAGGATGGCGGCCACCAGGCCGCGGTTCGTCTGCGCCGGGTCCGGCCAGGGTGCGGCCGCACCCCAGACCGCCCAGACCACCAGGAGCGCGAGCAGCGCCAGCAGGCCACGCACCGGTCCCACCCGTCTCGCGGCCCAGCCAGCGACGACACCGAGCAGACCCCAGGCCCCCGCGAGGACGCCGAGTGACGCGATGACGAAGACGCTGGCGACAGGCGGGGGCAGTGCGGACTCCGGGACCACGACTCCCGGCGAGCGCCTCCGACGACCTGTGGCGGCGAGGCCGACGACCAGCAGGGCCATCAGCAGACCCAGCGCGAGCGCCACCCGGAACGGGGTCTGCGGGCTGAAGTCGAGGTGCAGCACGCCAGCCCCGGCAGCGGGGACGACCCAGCCCTGCGACCAGCCGTCCAGGGTGACCGGGAGCGCCTGCTTGCCTGCGAGCCTGGCTGCCCACCCCGGGTTCGCGTTCTCCCGAACCTGCACGGTGGACGGCTCGGACAGCGTCGGCAGCTGCACGGTTCGGTCGGTGGCAGACCACCGTGACGACGTCACCGACTCCCCCGACGCGGACTGTCCCGGCTCCCCTGACGTCCACAACGAGAGGTTGCGCACCCCGAACTCCGCCGAGGCCAGGACCCGCAGCCGGGACTCCCCCTGGGGCAGCCGCGCGGACCCGCAGACGCGGAGCTGTAGGGGGTGGCCCTGCACGAGGTCGGCCCGCGACCCGGACACCTCCGTGGGGTACTCGGTGCCGTTGACCTGGAGCCGAGGACCGAACCCGCAGGGCATGGCGACATCGAACCGGTCGAGGGCTTGCCAGGGGTCTCCGACGAGGTTGACGTCGCCGAGGACCACGGGGGCCGGGCTGTTCCTGCCATCCGTGCGCAGGGCCAGGTCGGTGCTCTCGAGCACCGTGACGACGACCGTCGACGCCTCGGTCTCGGGAATCCTGACCGTCGCGCGCGGCGAGTCGGGGTCGACGGTTCGCTGGTAGGTCTTGCCACCGACCTTGATCTCGACCTCGGTGATGCGGCGTCCCGTCACGGCGGGGTCGGTCTCGAAGCGGAGCCCGCGAACGACCCGGCGCTCGGGAAAGCGCAGCGTGAGGCTGGGGCTGATGGCGGAGGGCGAGGCCGCCCAGTACGTCGCGGGGTCACCGTCGATGGCCAGCTGGGGGGCGGTGGACGCCCCAGGCACCCAGGTACTCGTCGCGGCTGCCCGGATGTCGTCAGGTCGGTTCAGCAGCCGCGCGGTGGCGCTCGCGCCGCGGGGTACGACCGAACCGGTGCCCGTCATGGTCGTGGCGGTCGGCAGTGTGAACACCCGGCGAAGGTCGAGCTCACCCTCGGCGACCTTCGTCCGGTCGGGGCGGCAGTGCAGCACGTCGTGGAAACCCGGGACGCACGGGGGAACCCGGTCCGGCGAGGCCTGCAGCAGGACACCGGAGACGGCGCCAGACGTCGGAGCCGGCAGCCGCAGCCAGCTCTCGACGCGCGGCAGCACGCCCACACCGATGTCGCGGACCCTCACTGTGGGCCTCCCGGGCCGGGTCTCGGCGATGGTCAGCCTGAAGGTCCTCGAGGAGCCGGGTGGGACCGAGAGGCGCACCGTCGTCCGGGCCCCGGCGGCCCCCGGCTCCGGGGAGCTCACCGGCGTTCGTGCCGTCCCGGCGTCGGTGGTCACGGTCACGGCAGCGATGTTCGCCCCGTCCAGCATGTCGAACACGGCGTCAACGTGGTCGGGGAGCGTCAGCGCCTGTTTCCACCGGACCTCGACGTGCTGGCCCGCGGGGACGTAGCCGCGGCTCTCCCACATGGTGTCGGCACTGGCGTCGAAGGCACTGTCGGGAACGCGCGTGAGGTCACGGACCTGACCCAGGTCGGGGTAGGCGAGGGAGCCGGAGGCCGTCACGACGCTGCCGTCCGCCACGTCCTTGACGGTCTGCCGCGCCGAGAGGTCGTTGCCGTACAACCACGGCATCAACCAGTCGTGCGCACGCCGCGGCGCCGGGTAGTCCTCACCGGACGTCAGCGGTGGACCGTAGTTGGTGCGGACGGCTGCGAAGTTCGCCTCGCGCCGTTGCAGGGTGTCGGTCAGGACCTGGGGCGAGTCCTGCAGGCCGGTGCTGCGCAGCGACGCCGTGTCGGAGCTGAGGATGACGGGGCGCTGGGGTTCGGGGAGCAGGGCTGTGGCCTCGGGCCCACCTGCTACGACGGCCGTGGCGGCGACCGGGACGGCCCGGGTCGGCGCGATGCTGGTGTCGTCGCCGAGGTCGTAGACCACGATGGCAGGCACCGGCTGGTCCTGGCCTCCGTCGAAGGCGACCTCGGGGTTGATGCTGCCGCCCAGCTCGGGGCCGAAGGCGACGACGGGACGGGCGCCCGCCGACGTGAGGGCGGCCTGCACGACCATCGGCGCGGGGGCCCCGGTGGCGCGGTAGTTGAGGTCCGAGCGCAGCAGGACCCGGCTGATGCCCATCCTCAGCATCGCGTTGCGCAGCTCCGTGCCGCCGTAACCGGACGCGACGCGGGCCTCGATGTCGTTCAGCATCCTCGTCGCGCCGGCCGACCCGAGCGGCACGGCGTCCCGGACGATCCAGGGGCTGGAGGCGAGCGGTTGCAGCGCCTCGTCGCGGGGATCGCCCCAGTAGCTTGCGGGCGCCGTCGAACCGGGCAGGACCAGCGTCCGCCCTGGCCCGCGGCGCTCCCCCAGCCAGTCCGCGGCCTGCTTCCAGTAGCCGGGAACCGCAAGGAACTGGCCGCGCTGGCTGACGCCCTGGAAGACGGGCGCGGCCGCTTGGGCTGCGATCGCCAGCAGCACCACGGCCGTCACCAGGTGGGGCACGCGGCCGCCCGCGCGACGCAGCAGGCCCTCCAGCGACGGCAGGGCGTGGGCCAGGCCGAGGCAGAGCACGACCCTGACCATGGGCTCGAACTTGTGCGTGTTGCGGAACGGCGCCAGTGCGCCGTCCAGCATGGAGCCGAGGTCCGCAGCCAGCGGACCGACACCCGGACCGATGTGCCCCAGGGTCACCAGCACCAGACCGACCACGAGCCCCGACCGCGCGAAGAGGGACCACGTCGCACCGGCGCGCCAGACCCCCATCAACCCGACGGCGGCCAGGACGAGCCCGAACCAGATGATGGACTGCTGGGTCAGGATCTCCCAGCCGGCCGGCCACTGCGGACCGCGAGCCCCGGAGATCGCAGCGATCCACTGCGTCGTCCCCCGCATCGCCTCCGTCGTGGAAGCCCCGGACGTGGTCACGGCGCTGGACTCGATCCAGTCCAGGAACGGCGGGCTGTAGCGCCCGAGCAGCAACAGCGGCACGATCCACCAGGCCGAGACCAGGGCCACACACAGGCCCCACCACAGGGCGAGGCGCAGCCGGGCTCCCCTGGCGCGGGTCAGGATCCACAGTGCCGGCAGCGGGAGCAGAGCCAGGCTCGCGACGGCGTTGACGGCTCCGGCGGCCAGGAACGCCACCGCCGACCGGGACGCGGCCACCCGCTCGTCGCCGGGACGGGCCGTCACCAGCGGCAGCAGCACCCACGGGGCCACCGACATCGGCCAGATCTCGGAGCTGATCGCCCCCAGTCCCTCGAGCATGCGAGGCGCCAGCGCGTAGGCGAAGGCCGCCAGCATCCGGGACGTCCCGGTGCCGATCCCCAGCCTGCCGAGCAGCAGGCGCATCCCGTGGAAGGCGACTAGCAGCAGCAGGCACCACCACAGTCGCTGGACCACCCACGGCGGGGCACCCAGCTGGTGCCAGAGCCAGAAGAACGGCCCCATCGGGAAGAGGTAGCCGTACGCCTGGTTCTGCAGCTGCCCGGCCGCGGCCTGGGGGTCCCACAAGGTGAAGGAGCGGGCCAACAGCGCCGCGGGAGCCTGGGTCAGGTCGAGCTTGGTATCGGGCGCCGTCCAGCGGGGCGCCTGGGTGAAGGCGAACGCCACCAGCACCGCCGACTGTGCGGCCTGGTTGAGCCTGGCGCGGCTGCGATCGACGGCGGTCCCGTCCGACGTCATCCGCGCACCCGGCGCACCACGATGACGGCGTTCCAGCTGGCCACCTCGCGCAGCAGCGGGACACGCACGACCCACCTGGCCCACCACGGGTGGTAGCGCGGCAGTACCTGGACGATGTCCACCCGACCGGCAGCCTCCGCCGCCCGCAGCCAGCGCATCATCCGGCCCACCGAGCAGGCGAACAGGGACCGGCCGAAGTCGTTCTTGGGGCGCTTGCCGTGCCTGGCGGCATACCGGTCGGCGGCTCGGCGACCACCCAGGTAGTGCCACGGCGCGGTCTCGTGCCCACCCCACGGCGACAGCCACGGCGTCCACGAGAGGACCACGATCCCGCCGGGCTGCGTGATCCGCAGCATCTCGTCGGCCATCAGCTCGGGGTCGGGGACGTGCTCGAGCACGTTGCTCGAGTAGGCCACGGACACCGAGCCCGATGCGATCGGCAGCTGCAGGCCCGAGCCACGCACCGCGTTGCTCCCCACGTCGCCGCGGGCGGTGAGCTCACCGACGTCGGGCTCCACACCGGCATACGACGCACCCTCGGCGGCGAAGGCGTCGGCGAAGTAGCCAGGGCCGCCCCCGATGTCCACGACCGTGGCCCCCTCGAGGACCGTCCAGCGGCGCACCTCGGCCACGGAGTCGAGGGCCAGGGTGGAGTAGAAGTGGTCGGGATCGGTCTGCTCGACGAGGAACGCGCGGAACAGCGCGACGGACCTGCGCAGGGATCCCCGCGGCAGCACCGGCGCCACCGCCTTCCCTGACACGACCACGGGCAGAACCCTAATGCCGGTACGGTTACTGATCGGTCAACTTGGCCCCATGACGGTGATGTGAGGAGTTCCACAGGTGCGGATCGCGTTGCTCAGCTGGCGCGACTTCACGCACCCTGAGGGCGGGGGCGCCGAGCACTACCTCGAGACGGTGGCCGCACACCTGGCCGAGCGCGGCCACGACGTGACCTTCTACTGCGCCGCCCACGGCGACGCCGCACCGGTCGAGGTCAAGGCCGGCGTCACCTACCGCCGCCAGGGCGGCAGGCTCAGTGTGTATGCCGCGGTGTTGCGGGCGCTGCGGCGGGACGAGCGCCGGTCAGGACCCTACGACGTGGTCGTGGACACCCAGAACGGCATCCCGTTCTTCTCGTCGTGGGGGACGAAGACCCCGTCCGTCGTCCTCGTGCACCACGTCCACCGCGAGCAGTGGCCCGTGGTGTTCGGGCCGGTCGCCGCCCGGATCGGGTGGGCCGTCGAGTCACGGCTGGCGCCCCGCGTGTACCGCGGGCGGCAGTACGTCGCCGTCTCGGGCCGCACGAGGGACGAACTCGTGGAGCTCGGCGTGGCCCGTGCGGACATCGCCGTCATCCACAACGGCACGGACGCACCCCTGGCACTGGAGGTGGGGCGCTCCGACCAGCCGACCCTGGTCGTGCTCGGCCGGCTCGTGCCGCACAAGCGCATCGAGCACGCCATCGACGTGGTGGCGCGGTTGCGGCCCACCCACCCCGGGCTGCGGCTGCGCATCGTCGGCCACGGCTGGTGGCACGACAAAATCGCAGAGCACGCCGAGGCCTCCGGTGTCGCCGACGACGTCGCGCTGCTGGGTTTCGTCGACGAGGAAACCAAGCACGCCGAGCTCGCCCAGAGCTGGGTGGCGCTGGCGCCGAGCGTCAAGGAGGGCTGGGGGCTCTGCGTCGTCGAGGCGGCGAGCCATGGCGTCCCGACCGTCGCCTACCGGGACGCAGGCGGCCTGTCCGAGAGCATCATCGACCGCCGCACGGGCGTGCTCGTGCACGACCTCGACGAGATGACCCACGAGGTGGCCGAGCTGCTGGCCGACCGGCACACCCGGCTCGAGATGGGCGAGCACGCCAAGGAGTACGCCCGGCAGTTCTCGTGGAGCGTCACCGCGGACTACTGGGAGCGGCTGCTGGAGCGCACGGCACAGCGAAAGGCGCCGGTCGCAATGACCGACGCCCGCTCTCAGACCGTGAGTGGCTGATCAGCCGCCGTACGGAATCACCGTCGCGGGGTCGATGAGGTCCTTCTCGCCGTTCTGCACTGCAGCGGTGTCATCCGGCGCCTGCGTGTTGACGACCGTGACCACGGCGGCAGCGGCTGCGCCTCCGCCCAGCACGATGCTGAGCAGGGTGACTGCGACGGCGGACGAGATCTCGCCACGCTCGTTGCGACGGAAGAACTTCATGCGGCAGGGCCTCCATGGCTCAGTTGGTTTCGGCAGATGTTACCGGCAGGTTGGCCTTTTCGTGCAATCCTGCGGGAAATGGCTCAAGGGCGTGTCACAACCCACACCTGGAACGCCTGACCCGCGTGCACCAGGGTCAGACCGGGCCCTGGTCGGACCGGCACCCCCAGGGTGTCGCGCCACTGGACGACGACACTGACCCCGGCCGCGGCGAGCTTCGTGGCGTCGAGCTCGCCGGTGGTCTGCAAACCGGTCAGCACCTCGCGGTCGCCGTCGACCACCCACACCCGGCCGTCGCGGACCACGTCGAGCTCACGCGACAGGAGCACCGGCTGGTCCAGGGCGCGCGGCAGCGGGTCGAGGAACGGTCGCCCCTCGTTGAATCCCCCTCCCCCGGCGGTGTCTCCCCGAGCGTCCGGACTGGCGGCGCGGAACGACGACCACGGCACGACCAGCACGGTGCCCGCACCCGCGGACCCCCGCACGGCGGCGAGCATCGGCGTCCAGTCCGAGGGCACCCGCACCGGTTGGTATGCCGTGTGCACCAGTCGCGGGAGGTCCGGCACGGTCAGCACGGCGCACGACGCGGCCACCACCGCTGCCGCGGCGGTCAGGACGGTGCGGGAGGGGACGGTGCCAGTGCGGACGGCGCCGGTGGTCTGGACGGCGCCGGCGGGCGAGGCCACCGGGCCGCCGAGCCGGGTGGCCTCGCCCAGCGCGAGTCCGACCAGCAGCGCCGTGGCAAGGGCAGCGAAGCCCAGCCACCGGTGCGAGTCGCGGGCGATCGCCACCCCGGGCACCGTCTGCAGGGTGCGCAGGACGGCGACCCCGGCGTCGGTGGCCGCGAGCCAGGCGGCCACCGCCGGGACGACGAGCGACGCGGCGAGCAGCCACTGCGGGGCGCGCGGGGACCTGCGAAGTCGGGTGGCTGCAGTGACGAGCGCGACGGCGAGGAGGACGAGCGCCGCACCCACGGCGATGACGGACTCACGAGAGCCCGGCCTGGCGGCAGGCGCCCAGATGCCACCCAGGGTCAGCAGGGATCCCAGCGTGCCGAGAGGGCCGTCGGCTCCCGCAGCGAAGGCCGCCGGTCCGTCGGCGTCAGCCGCGCCGGTGTCGTGGGCCAGGGCAGGCACCACCCACGGCAGGCACCAGAGCACCCCGGCGACCGCCACGGCAGCCAGCCACCGCGGGTCTCGGCGCGATGGGGTCGCGCAGGAGACCACGACCGCGGTGAGAAACGCAGTCAGCCCGCCCCACGGGGTGAGCGCCGCCGGGGCAGCGACGGCCACGAGGGCTGCGAGCGCGCGCCAGCCGGTGAGCCGCGACCGCACGACGAGCACGACCCACGGGGTCATGGAGTAGGCGAGCAACGTGGGGGGCTGGCCGAGCAGCAGCCGCTCGGCGACGAACGGGTTCCAGGTCGCGATGGCGGAGGCAGCCACCATGGCGGCCAGGCCGTGCCGTCGCAGCAGCAGGGCCGCTCCAGTGCCGGCCAGGACCAGCGCACCCACCAGCATGACCTGCTGCTGGACGCCCGGTGGGACGACCGTCGACACCATGGCTGTCACCGCGTCGAGGGGCACCGCGCGCGGCGCCTGTCCGTCGGCACCCCACGCCTGGGGCCCGAGGACCGGGTCCGGGACGGTCACGAAGTCTCGGTAGAGGTAGATCCCCCGGCCCAGCGAGCGCCCGCAGACCACCAGCGCCAGGGCGAGCGAGACCAGCCCGGCCACGGCCACCGACGCCCACGGACGGCCCGGCAACGGGTGAGCCGACGCGCCTCCACCCGAGGGGCCGGGACCCGACGACGGGCCGCGGGCACCCGGCATACGGGCGCCGCTCAGTGGGCGGCGTCGTGCCACGACCGGCCGACACCCACGCTCACGTCGAGGGGCACGTCCATCTCGACCGCCTGGCCCATCTCACTGCGCACCAGGGCCTCGACGTCCGCGGCCTCACCGGGGGCGATCTCGAGCACCAGCTCGTCATGCACCTGGAGCAGCTGGCGGGACCGGGCGCCGGACTCGCGCAGCGCCGTGTCGACCCGCAACATGGCGACCTTGATGATGTCGGCGGCCGAGCCCTGGATCGGCGCGTTGAGGGCCATCCGCTCGGCCATCTCGCGCCGCTGCCGGTTGTCGGACGTGAGGTCGGGCAGGTAGCGCCGCCGGCCCAGCATCGTCTGCGTGTAGCCCGTCCCCCGCGCCTGCGCCACCACCTCGTCGAGGTAGTCCTTGACGCCACCGAAGCGGGCGAAGTACTCGTCCATGAGGCCCTGCGCCTCACCCGTCGAGATGGTCAGCTGCTTGGACAGGCCGAACGCGGACAGCCCGTAGGCCAGGCCGTAGGACATCGCCTTGACCTTGGAGCGCATCGCCGCGGTGACGTCCTCGGGCTCGACCGAGAACACCCGCGAGCCGACGAAGCGATGCAAGTCCTCGCCCGAGCGGAACGCCTCGATGAGCCCCTCGTCGCCGGACAGGTGGGCCATGATCCGCATCTCGATCTGGCTGTAGTCGGCCGACATCAGCGACTCGAACCCGTCGCCCACGACGAACACCTCGCGGATCCGGCGACCCTCGTCGGTGCGGATGGGGATGTTCTGCAGGTTGGGGTCGGTCGACGACAGCCGACCGGTCGCCGCGATCGTCTGCTGGTAGGTCGTGTGGATGCGCCCGTCGTCGGCCACCGACTTGAGCAGCCCCTCGACCGTCACCCGGAGCCGGGAGGCGTCGCGGTGCCGGAGCAGGGCCTCGAGGAACGGGTGCTCGGTCTTGGTGAACAGGTCGTTGAGGGCGTCGGCGTCGGTCGTGTAGCCCGTCTTGGTGCGTCGGGTCTTCGGAAGCCCGAGCGTGTCGAACAGCACGACCTGGAGCTGCTTGGGCGACCCGAGGTTGATCTGGTCGCCGCCGATCGCGTCGTAGGCGTCCTGCTGGGCGTCGCGGACGGCCGCGGCGAAGTCGGCCTCGAGCCCGGTCATCAGGTCGACGTCGGCCGCGATGCCGGTGCGCTCCATGTCGGCCAGGACCCGCTCGAGCGGGAGCTCGACGTCCTGCTGCAGTGAGGTGCCCCCGGTGGACTCGAGCTGCTCGGCGAGCGCGCCTGCGAGGTCGAGCACGGCCCGGGCGCGAACCATCGCGTCCTGGGCTCCGGCGTCGCCCTCGTCGCCGAAGTCGAGCAGCCCCTGGCCGGAGTCCTCGGCCTCGGCACGCAGCTCGCGGCCGAGGTGACGCAGGACGAGGTCGGCGAGGTCGTAGGACCGCTGGTCGGGCCGCACGAGGTACGCAGCCAGAGCTGTGTCGGTCGAGATCCCCGCGACCGGCCAGCCGTGTGCGGCCAGGGCAAGCAGCGGGCCCTTGGCGTCGTGGAGCACCTTGGGCCGGTCGGCATCGGCCAGCCACGCGCCCACGGCCGCCTCCCCGGCGGGATCGAGCGAGGTGACGTCGAGGTATGCCGCGGCATCACCCTCCGTGGCCAGGGCCAGCGCGGTGACGTCACCGGTGCCGCGCCCCCAGCGACCCACGAGGTGCACGCCGACGCGGGCTCCGGGCCCGGCATGGTCGGTCAGCCACCCGGCCACCTCGTCGGGCGCGAGGACCGCACCCTCGAGGTCGAAGCCGTGCTCGGCCTCCTCCTGGGGTGCCTCGAGGTACTCGAAAAGACGGTCGCGCAGCACCCGGAACTCGAGGCTGTCGAACACGTGGTGGACCTGCTCGCGGTCCCAGTTCTGGCGCTCGAGGTCGGCGACCGTGACGGGGAGCTCGAGGTCGCGGACCAGCTGGTTGAGCCGCCGGTTGCGCAGCACGCCGTCGAGGTGCTCGCGCAGCGACTCGCCCGCCTTGCCCTTGATCTCGTCGACGTGCGCCACGAGCCCCGTGAGGTCGCCGTACTGGCCGATCCACTTGGCCGCGGTCTTGGGGCCGACGCCCGGGACGCCCGGCAGGTTGTCGGAGGACTCCCCCACCAGCGCCGCGAGGTCGGAGTAGCGCTCGGGCAGCACGCCGTACTTGGTCTGGACGGCCTCGGGGGTCATGCGGGCCAGCTCGGAGACACCCTTGACGGGGTAGAGGACGGTGCTGCGGTCGGTCACGAGCTGCAGCGAGTCGCGGTCGCCGGAGCAGATCAGGACCTCGAAGTCCTCGGCGAGGGCCTGGGTCGTGAGGGTGGCAAGGACGTCGTCGGCCTCGAAGCCGTCGACCTCGACATACCGGATCTTGAGGGCGTCGAGCACCTCGTGGAGCAGCGAGACCTGGCCCTTGAACTCGTTCGGGGTGGCCGACCGGCCGGCCTTGTAGTCGGCGTACTCCTCGGTGCGGAAGGTCTGGCGGGACACGTCGAACGCCACTGCGACGTGGGTCGGCTGCTCGTCGCGCATGACGTTGATGAGCATCGAGGTGAAGCCGTAGACGGCATTGGTGTGCTGGCCCGTGCTCGTCGAGAAGTTCTCGGCGGGCAGCGCGAAGAACGCGCGGTAGGCAAGGGAATGACCGTCGAGGAGGAGGAGTCGACTCACGCATGGCAGCCTATTGGTTATGAGTGACACCCCCGTGACCGACCGCACGTTCGACGACGCACTGCAGGCGATGCTGGACATGAACCCGAACTCGCTGCTGCACCGGATGGGGATCGAGGTCCTCGAAGGCGCCCCCGAGCGCGTGGTCGCCCGCATGCCCGTGGAGGGCAACACCCAGCCCTACGGCCTGCTGCACGGGGGCGCGTCGGTGGTCCTCGCCGAGACGCTGGGGTCCATCGGTTCCGCCCTGCACGCCGGACCGCACCGGATCGCCGTCGGCCTGGACATCAACGCGACGCACCACCGGGCGGCACGCTCGGGCTGGGTGACCGGCACGGCCACGGCCCTGTCCCTGGGCAACACCTTGGCGTCGTACGAGGTGGTCGTCACGGACGACCAGGACAAGCGCATCTGCACCTGCCGGATCACCTGCCTGCTGCGCGACGCGGCCCCGGGCGCCTGAGGGCGCTGGTCCGACCGGTCAGCCGGCGAGGCGGCTGTCGGCTCCTGCCGTGGCCCGTGCGCGCAGGGACCGGCGACGGTGCAGGAGCTGCTCGAGCGAGTGGTGGCGCGGCTCGTCGGCCGCACCCAGCCGGCGACGCAGCGCCGCGACGGTGGTGACCCGGCGCACGACCTGCGAGGAGAAGCCGAGCCGGGCGAAGAAGCGGTTGGCGTCGCGGTTGGGGGCCGGCACGTTGCAGCCGATCTGCTCACAGCCGCGCGAGTCGGCATACAGGGTCACGGCGCTCATGAGGTGACGGGCGACGCCGTGCTTGCGCGCGTCGGCGGCGACGTAGAGCTGGTCGATCGTGACGCAGGGTGCGTCCGTGAGGGCGGAGAACGGCGTCGTCGCGGCGACCGCGAAGCCCACGGCCTTTCCGTCGGCGAGGGCGACGTAGGCACGCACGTCCTCACGCCGCAGCGCGCTGGTGATCCGGCCCTCCGACGCGGCGCGCGCCGCCACCTCGGGGCTGACGCCCGCCTCGACCCGCGAGGCCATCCAGAGCTCCGTGAAGGCGCGCTCCTGCTCCTCTGACACACGTCGAACGCTGACCGCCGGACGGCTCACCGGACTCCTCCATCGTCGGATGTGGACTGCTGCTGCTCATCGCGCACGGCTCCCCCGACGGCCGTCGGTGCCTCGAAGGGCAACCGAGACAGGACTCTAGGCCCCACAGCCTCTGTCCGTGAAGTGTTCCGGCACATCCCTGCGCCTAGGGGACGAAACGGGGCGCTCACAGGGCACGCTCGAACACGTAGTCGTCCTCGTAGCGGTCGCCGACGAGGAAGTGCTTGGTGCCCACCCGGGTGAACCCCGACTTGCCGTAGAACCGCTGTGCGCGCTCGTTGAGCTGGTTGACGCCGAGCCAGGCTCCCTGCGAGCCACGCTCGCGCGCCGCGTCCAGCGAGGCGTCCATGAGGGCCCTGGCGACACCGCCGCCGTGACGTCCTGGCAGCACGTAGATCTTGCTCAGCTCGGAGGTAGGACGCAGGGTCAGGGCCGCCCGCACGTCCCCATCGGACGGCTCGCCGGTGACGACCATGGCGTAGCCGACCACGACGGCCTCGTCGCCGTCCTCGGCGAGGAACAGGTCGCGCGTGGGGTCGGCGAGGTAGTCGGCGAACCGCTCGGGCGACAGCACGTCACGGACGAACGTGGCGATCGACTCCTGGGTCGTGTGCGGCGGGCAGGCCAGCGCGAACGTCGCAGCCGCCACCTCTGCGAGCACCTCGGCGTCGCCGGCCCCGGCCCGTCGGATGCCGACGCTGATGGGCACGGCCGGGTCGGCCGTGCTGACGTCCCGTGACGCGACGCTGCGCTCGGGTGGCGCGGACCCCATGGGTCAGGCCTTGTCCATGCCGCTGATGACGGCGTCGGCGACCTCGCGCATGCCCAGCCGGCGGTCCATGGCCGTCTTCTGGATCCAGCGGAAGGCGTCGGCCTCGGTGATCTTGAGCTTCTTCATGAGGATGCCCTTGGCGCGGTCGACCTGCTTGCGGGTCTCGAGCCGCTCGCCGAGGTCGGCGATCTCGCCCTCGAGCGCCTTCATCTCGGTCCAGCGGTGCCGGGCGATGTCGATGGCCGGCCCGAGGTCGGCAGCCGTGAAGGGCTTGACGATGTAGGCCATCACGCCGGCGTCGCGAGCGCGCTCGACGAGCTCGGTCTGGCTGAAGGCCGTCAGCATGACCACGGGGCAGATCTTGGCGGCGCCGATCTCCTCGGCGGCGGTGATCCCGTCCATGACGGGCATCTTGACGTCCATGATCACCAGGTCGGGGGTGAGCTCCGTGGCCATCTCGACGGCCTGCTCGCCGTTGCTGGCCTGACCCACGACCTCGTAGCCGGCCTCGGCCAGCATCTCGGCCAGGTCGAGGCGGATCAGGGCCTCGTCCTCGGCGACCAGGATCCGGGTGCGGGCGCTGGTGGCGGTGCTCGCGGCGCTGGCGGTGGACGACGATGTCGGCTGGGTCTCGCTCACGCCCGCCAGCCTATGCGACCCGCGTTAACGCAGTGTTGCCGACGGGTGCCGGGCCCGAGTCCCCGTCGCGCCGACGGCAGGAGGCCCGTCGTCTCACGCCCGTCGTCTCACGCCCGTCGTCTCACGCCCGTCGTCTCACGCCCGTCGTCTCACGCCCGTCGTCTCACGCCCGTCGTCTCACCTAGACGACGAGCGCGTCCCGAACCAGGTGGTCAGGGCAGCGTCCAGCCCCGTCGCGGTCCCGTCCCCCACCCAGGCGACGTGGCCGTCGGGGCGGACCAGAACGGCCTCCGGCGCATCGACGGTGCCGATGACCGGTAGCTCCCAGGCGCCGTCATACGAGGCGTCGACGGTCTGCACCCGGTGGGCCCACGGGCCGGCGCCCACGGTGCCTGGTGGGCCGAAGTTGAGCAGCACGGGGCGAGCCGCGTGGAGCATGCTGTAGACCCGCACGACGCCATCACCGGTCACGAGGTCGAGGTCCGGCATCCGGCGACCGAGCAGCGGGTGCCCCTCGCCGAGGTCGTAGCGGACGGCCAGGCCGGAGATGAGACCGACCAGGTGCTGGCGCGGCTCGTCCATGGCGACCAGCTCGTCGAGCAGGTCGCGGACCGCCACGATCCGCGCATCGTGCCGCTGGAGCGCGCTGACCGCCTTGGAGTACTCGAGCGAGCGGGCGCCGGCCGGGTGACGCTCGCCGTGGTAGCTGTCGAGGAGGCTGTCGCTCGAGACCCCCTGCACGACCTGGGCCAGCTTCCAGCCCAGGTTGACGGCGTCCTGGATGCCGAGCCCGATCCCTTGGCCACCAGCCGGTGAGTGGATGTGCGCGGCGTCGCCTGCGAGCAGCACCCGTCCGCTGCGGTATGCCGCGGCCTGGCGGGTCGCGTCGGTGAACCTCGAGATCCAGGTCGGGTCGTGGACCCCGAAGTCGGTGCCGTAGACGGCCCTGAGGTTGTCGCTGAGATCGGCCAGCGTCGGCTCGGTCGTGAGACCCAGCTGGGACTCGCTCGAGACCACCCGCACGGTCCGCCCGTCCTCCATGAAGCTCAGTCCGTGGAGGCCGCTCGCGTCGTACTTCACGCCCTCGGGCAGGGGCTCGGTCACCTCGACCTCGGCGATGAGCGCGCTCGTGGTCGCCTCCCAGCCGGGAAAGTCGATCCCGGCCGCCTTGCGGATGACGCTGCGCCCGCCGTCGGCGCCGACGACGTACTTCGCCCGAAGCCGCTCGTCCTCCCCCAGCTCGAGCTCGACGCCGTCGTCGTCCTGGGCCAGCCCGGTCACCTCGACCCCGCGGCGGATCGGCACGGCCAGCTCGTCGACCCAGCCCGCGAGGATTCGCTCGATGTGGTTCTGCCACAGCCCGAGCGTGTAGGGGTGGCGCGTGGGGAAGTCGCCCATGTCCAGCATGATCCGGCCGCCGTACGGCACGGGGTACGTCTTGCCCTCGGCGAGGAAGCGGTCGGCGATGCCGCGCTGGTCGAGGATCTCGATGGTCCGCGCGTGGAAGCCACCGGCGCGTGAACCCACCAGCTCGGTGGTGGGGCGGCGCTCGATGACGAGGACGTCCGCGCCGGCAAGGGTCACCTCACCAGCCAGCATCAGTCCGGTCGGGCCGGCCCCGACGACGACCACGTCCACGTCCACGTCTCGTTCGGCGTTCACCCTCGCCATCGGTCCACCATAGAGGCGAGGTATGTCGTGGCTCGCGCGGATGTCCGGGCAGACGTTCCTGTCCACCCGGGCCTTCGATCCCGGTCGGCAGCTCCAGGCACGGTAGGCGCGAGGCGCGCCTCACGCCGCGCGACCGTATCGTGACGGGAGATCCCGACCGCAAGGAGGAGCTCATGCCCACCCGCACTCTTGGAAACGAACTCACAGTCTCGCCCCTCGGTTTGGGCTGCATGGGCATCAGCCAGAGCTTCGGCCCCTCACCCGAACGCGCCACCATGGTCGCGTTCGTGCGCCAAGCCGTCGACCACGGCATCACGTTCTTCGACACCGCCGAGGTTTACGGGCCCTTCGCGAACGAGGAGATCGTCGGTGAGGCTCTCGAACCGGTCCGTGACCAGGTCGTCATCGCCACGAAGTTCGGCTTCAGCCTCGACGAGGATGGCCACCAGAGTGGGGTCAGCAGCCGGCCCGAGAACATTCGCGCAGCCGTCGACGGCTCCTTGCGACGTTTGCGCACGGACGTCATCGACCTGCTCTATCAGCACCGGGTCGATCCAGCGGTGCCCATCGAGGAGGTGGCCGGCACCGTCAAGGAGCTCATCAGCGCCGGGAAGGTCCGGCACTTCGGCCTGTCCGAGGCCGGCCCCACCACGATTCGACGCGCCCACGCCGTGCAGTCCGTCACGGCGCTGCAGAGCGAGTACTCGCTGTTCTGGCGTGAGCCGGAGGAGTCGGTACTCGACACCCTCGAGGAGCTCGGGATCGGGTTCGTCCCGTTCAGCCCGTTGGGCCGCGGTCTGCTCACCGGGCAGGTCACCCGCGAGTCCACCTTCGCCGAGGGCGACATCCGCGCCACCCTGCCCCGGTTCACGCAGCAGGCTCTGGCCACCAACCTCGACCTCGTCGACAAGGTCACCGCCATCGCCGCCCGACTTCGGGCCACTCCCGGACAGGTCGCCCTGGCATGGCTCCTCGCCAGAAAGCCGTGGATCGTGCCCATCCCAGGCACTCGGCGTCTTGAACGGCTCGATGAGAACATCGCGGCCGCCAGTCTCGACCTGACGCCCGGGGACATCGCCGAGCTGACGGCTGCCTCCGACAGCATCACGGTGCAGGGCGACCGCTACCCGGAAGCCATGCAGGCGATGGTCGACCGATCCTGATCCACGACGCGCGTCTGCCTCGTACCGCCTCGTTCATACCGAGACTTCCAGCGCCCCGTTGGGACTACGCCGCCTGTTCGACGGTCAGCTCAGTCATTTCCACTGTCAGCTCAGTGATGTAGGCCCAGCAGGTCCCGCCGGTCGCAAGGGAGCGCACCCGATAGATCCGGCTGTGATCCGGGCGGACGTAACGGTCGTGCGCCTCCTCGACGAGCTCAACGGGGCCGGCACAGGCGCTCACGAGCGTGCACACGGGCGTGTGCGGAGTGAACCGGAGCGTCTGCATGCGTCCAGTGTCAGCGTCGGCAGTTGCTGCCGCCTATGGCTACTCCGAGCGGTCTGACCGGTGACGAGGGCTACTCCAAATGGACGAAATGGCCCTGGACGGCTACCGGGTCACGATGACGCGTCATCCCGCCGCTACGGCCTCCGACGGGTTTGTCCCAGACGCGGTGGGTACGTTGTGGGTGACCTGCGCACGTCCCACGAGGGGCTGCGCACGCACCGGCAGAACGAGGCTCAGCATGTCCAAGCACGACGAGGGCGACTACTCCGAGGCCGACCTGGTGGTCCGGCGTCAGGAGGACCACGCAGCCGGCCCCACCGCGGTCGCGGTGTCGATGAAGCGGTCCCTCGACCACATGGGTGTGAAGCGAACGGCACAGACCCTCCTGCGGCTCAACCAGGCTGAGGGCTTCGACTGCATGAGCTGTGCGTGGCCCGACCCCGACCCTGGCCACCGCCACACGGCAGAGTTCTGCGAGAACGGTGCCAAGGCCGTCGCGGAGGAAGCGACCCGCGACCGGGCCACTCCGGAGTTCTTCGCCCAGCACAGCATCGCCGAGCTCGACGCCCACACGGAGCACTGGCTCGGCCAGCAGGGCCGCATCACCCACCCCATGGTCAAGCGGCCGGGGGGCACGCACTACGAGCCGATCGAGTGGGACGAGGCCTTCGAGCTCATCGGTGCCGAGCTCCGCTCGCTCGCCAGCCCCGACGAGGCAACCTTCTACACGTCCGGTCGCACGTCGAACGAGGCCGCCTTCGCGTACCAGCTGTTCGTCCGGGCGTTCGGCACCAACAACCTGCCCGACTGCTCGAACATGTGCCACGAGTCGACGAGCATCGCCCTGCAGGAGTCCATCGGCATCGGCAAGGCCAGTGTCACCCTCGACGACGTCCACACCGCGTCGGTCATCGTCATCGCCGGCCAGAACCCCGGGACCAACCACCCGCGCATGCTCTCGGCCCTGGAGATCGCCAAGCAGAACGGCGCGAAGATCATCTCGATCAACCCGCTGCGTGAGGCCGGGCTGGTCAGGTTCAAGAACCCGCAGAAACCCAAGGGCGTCATCGGGCACGGCACGGCCATGGCCGACCTGCACCTGCCGGTGAAGGTCAACGGCGACCTCGCCCTCTTCCAGGCGATCGGCTCGCTCCTCGTCGAGTGGGATGCGCTCGACCACGAGTTCATCGACACCCACTCCACTGGCTTCGAGCAGTGGCGCGACCACGTCCGCGCCGTCGACTGGGACCAGGTCGTCGAGGTGACCGGGCTGTCCCGTGAGCTGATCACGCAGGCCGCCGAGATGCTGCGCGGCTCCACGCGGACCGTGTACTGCTGGGCGATGGGCCTTACACAGCACCGCAACGGGGTCGCGACCATCAAGGAGGTGGTCAACCTCGCTCTGGCGCAGGGCAACATCGGCCGCCAGGGCGCCGGTCTGCTGCCGGTGCGCGGTCACTCCAATGTCCAGGGGGACCGCACGATGGGCATCTGGGAGCGACCGCCAGCACACTTCCTCGATGCCCTCCAGAAGGAGTTCGGCTTCGACCCGCCACGCGAGCACGGTCTGGACGTCGTCGACTCCCTGCGCGCCATGCGTGACGGGAAGATCCACTTCTTCATGGGGCTCGGGGGCAACTTCGTGCAGGCCGTGTCGGACACCGACATCGCGATCCCGGCGATGCGCAAGGTCCGCATGACGGTGCAGGTGTCCACCAAGATCAACCGCTCGCACCTCGTGTGCGGCGAGACCGCGCTGATCCTGCCGACCAAGGGACGCACCGAGAAGGACATCCAGGCCAGCGGTGCCCAATGGATCTCCGTCGAGGACTCCACGTGCTCCGTGCACGCCTCCCGCGGCCCGCTGGAGCCGGCCAGCCCCCAGCTCAGGTCGGAGGTCGACATCGTCACCAGCATCGCCGAGGCAACGCTCGGCGACCGGTACGGCTTGCAGTGGAAGGCGATGCGTGACGACTACCGCGTGATTCGCCGTCACATCGCGAAGGTCGTCCCCGGGTGCGAGGACTACGAGGTCAACGTCCGCATGCCCGGCGGCATGATCATGCCGCACCCGCCCCGCGACACCCGGACCTTCGACACCAGGTCCGGCAAGGCCGAGTTCGTCGCCTCACCCATCGAGGTCGTCCACGTCCCCGAGGGCCACCTGCTGCTCCAGACCTTGAGAAGCCACGACCAGTACAACACCACGATCTACGGCCTCAGCGACCGCTACCGCGGCATCGAGGGAGGCCGCAAGGTGGTCTTCGTGCACCCCGACGACATCGCGGCGTTCGGGCTGAAGGACGGCGACCTCGTCGACATCACCACTCGATGGGCCGGTGACGACATCGTCCGCCGGGTCCACGGGTTCCGCGTGGTCAGCTACGACACCCCGCGCGGATCGGCCGCCGCCTACTACCCCGAGACCAACCCCCTGGTCCCTCTGGACTCGACGGCCATCGGGAGCAACACCCCGACCTCCAAGTCCGTCGTGGTGTCCCTGACCCGCGCCGACGGCCTCAGCCCGGTGAAGGGCACCACGACAGCGGAGACCGAGGGCGCGTCGCAGAACGCCACGGGATCGGACTGGGACCACAAGAAGACTCCGGAGCCCGAACACCTCTCCTGAGCAACAGCCAGGTCGGCGGCACGCACGTCGACGGTGCCCGGCTCAGCAAGGCCCCGCATCACGCGCTCGGACCGTCACCTGACGGCTCTCCTTCCGCACTGGGCCGCGAATGGAGCGATCCCAGGAATCGGGCTCGGTCCACCACGACACGGTCAATCTCGCCGCCAGCTACCCGCTGCCCGCTCTCGTCCACGGCCGTGAGCGCGAAGGTCAGGTGCCGGGCCCGGCCATCAGTGGTCAGGTGAGCGCCGACCTCCACAGTACCCCCGACGGGCGTCGCCTTCACGTGGTCGATCCTCACTGCGGTACCCACCGTCGTCTGCTCCGCGCCGACCAGAGGCGCCGCGGCCAGCACGGTCTCGGCTTCCATCCAGGCGATCAGTCGGGGTGTGGCCAACACGCTCACGTCCCCGCTGCCCACAACCCTTGCTGTGTCGGCTTCTGTCACCACATAGCGCATTCGTCCACGGTAGCCATGAGGCAGCCCGCCTCCCCTTGAGTCCCGGCGTCGTTCACGTCGACTCCGTCCCCACGATGGTCGTGAGTAACCGCCACCGATCCTGACCGCCGGGCAGGGAGGGTGATCACCCGATCGGCCATCCCCCGTTCGGCAGTGGAGTCCGGCTCATCGCACGATCGGCCAACGCCGCCAGGAGGCGTTCAATGGGATGACCGACGACCTCCGCAAAGGCGGGCCCCATGTTCCACTCGACCTCCAACCAGTCCGTTGACCCGGTTGCCGCCTGCACCGTCGACGCGGTCCACCGACGCGACCACCACCACGACGGTGAGGAGAGCTGTCGCCCCCACCTGATCGAGGTCGTCCACCTCGGCCCACGAGCCGTCGCGGTGTGCCACGACTGTTGTCGGGACTCCGGCTTCCTTTCCGAGCGCGACGCCGACCAGCTGGCCTCCACCCACCGCCACGAGACTGCCGCGGACGGCTACTCCACCTTCGAGTCCCGGGTGGCGTGAGAGTCGCGCCCCCGGGGTACCTTGCCGACATGTCCGACTACACGATCAGGGCACTCACGCCGGAGACCTTCGGCGACTTCGCCGCTCTCGTCGAGCGGAACAAGGGCATGTTCGCCAACTGCTGGTGCACCTGGTTCCACCCCGACGACCGGGAGCCGGACAGCACCACCGAGGACAACCGGGCATTCAAGGCGCGCCGGGTGGATGAGGGAATCGCCCACGCGGCGCTCGTCTACGACGGCGACCTCGCCATTGCCTGGGCCGAGTACGGAACACCCGAGGAACTGCCCAACATCCACCACCGCAAGGAGTACCTGTCCACCGCCGAGCGGCTGCCCGACTACCGGGTCACGTGCATCCAGGTCGAGAAGGTCCATCGCGGCAAGGGCCTCGCGGCGGTCGCCCTGCGCGGAGCCGTGGAGCTGATCGCCAAGGCCGGAGGCGGCCTGGTCGAGGGCTACCCCCACGACACCGGCGGTGTGCGGAAGAAGAACTCATCGTTCCTCTACAACGGCACCCGCACGATGTACGAACGCGAGGGTTTCACCTACGACCGGACCAAGGGCCTGGGGAACTGCGTGATGGTGCGTGAGGTGGCCCCGAGTGGGGCTGGACAGGCAGGTCCCAGCCCAGCCCCACTGGCGTGACGCGCCCTACCTGCGGGCGAACATCGCGTCCTGGGCGTACCCGTCGTGCGGCAGCCCGGTGTAGGCGTCCGTCTGCGGCGAGACGGCCCGCCGGTTCAGCCCGGTCCAGACCACGTTGACGTGGTTGTCGGAGCCGACCACGAGACCCGTGTAGTCACCGTCGAACACGTTGCAGTCCTTGCCGGTTGCGTCGACCACGGGCGGGTCGGTGTAACCGTCCGGTCCGCAGACGCGCGGCCACGCGCTCTGCGGCACGTACTGTCCAGCCCAGTGCGTCACTGAGATGTCGACCTGCTCCGTAGGTTGCCGCCCGGCGCCGTTGGGCACCAGCACCTCACGGCCGGCGATCACGGCGGGCCCGCCGGCGGAGGTCCGCGGCGCGACAGTCAGCAGCACGTGGTTGAAGGTGTCGTCGCGGTCACCGCCCGGGTCTGCGATGTTCTCGTTGGAGTCGTAGGCCACCGCGAGTGAGCCGTCGGAGCGGAAGTCCGCCCACGGGAACCACTGGTCTCCCGCGGAGCCGTCCAGCGTGATCCGCGGGGTCCACGATGCTCCACCGTTCCAGCTCTCGGCCAGGTAGATGTTCGTGTCCGTCACCGCATTGCACGGGTTGTAGTCCGGAGCCTCGCCCGGGATGTCGTCCAGACAGCTGGCGGGGGCGTTGTCGTGCACCCCGGCGGCGTTGTCGTTGTAGACGACTGCCCAGTGCTGCGCGTTGCTCGGGTCGGCCGTGATGGTGCCCGGTGACTGCCACCGGATCTGGTGTCCCGTCACGGTCTGTCGCCCGATGACACTCCATGGTGTGTCGGCAGCACCGTCCTCGAGCGGGGCGATGACGACCGGCGCAGTGAACGTGGCCCCACCGTTGGTGGACTTCACCGCAAGCAGGGTCTGCTCGTACTCGCCCGCCGTCTCCCAGGCCGCGTCGATGTTGCCGGTGGCGAAGTGCACGACGAGATCACCGTTGGTTGCGACCTCGGGGATGGGGAAGCTGTCCTCGTCACACTCGCCCGCCGGTCCAGCGCTCTGCGCGTCGCAGAGTGGGTTCGAGCCGGAGATCTCCTTGGGGTTCGACCAGGTCCGGCCGCCGTCGTCGGAGTAGGCGAAGTACACCGGGGACTCGTCGTAGGCGCCCTGGAGTCCGTTGAGGTATCGCGCGGCAACGAGGTAGGCGCGCCCGTAGAACGGTGAGCTCGGCTGGTTGTCGACGGTCAGCCATTCCTTGTCGAAGAACAGTGCGCTGTTGGCTGGACCGATGCCGGTTCCCTTGCCTTTCATGACGGTCACGGGCTCGTTCCACGTGATGCCTCCGTCGGAGGACCAGCTGACGGAGACGTCACCCTGGGCCACGTAGGGGCCGCCCTGGCCGCCGGTGTTCTCCAGCTGCGCCATCATCGCCCAACCGGTTTCGGCCGTGCTGCCGGAGAGCTTGCCGTTGAAGGCCGGCGAGGGGTCGCCCGCTCCGTTCCCGCTCCGCATTGGAACCTGCCCGTCGACCCAGGTCGCCCCGGCGTCCATCGACGTGAAGAACCCGGTCGGCACCAGCGCCTGCCTGACACCGGTCGAGTTGTTGAACCGGTAGAAGTAGTCGTTGGACCCCGCGAGAAGGTGCGTCGGCACCTTGGGGTTCACCGCGATGGCGAGCTCGTTGTCCGGGTTGAAGTCCTGACGGTAGGGCTCGGTGTCGTTGCACGAGATGTCCATGGCACCAGCGGGCGTGCCGTACCCGGCACCCGCGGCCACCGTGCAGCGGTAACGCTCGATGGCGACCTTGCTGTACTGGCCGCTGCCTCCTGTGGTGCTGCCCCCGTCACCCGGGTCGAGAACGGGTCGCACCACCATGCGGAAGGTGGAGAAGGGCCGATCCCGCGCCTCCGCGGGGGCCAGGTTGACCAGGGCTACCGTCGCGACGACGGCGACACCGGCCACAAGAGTTCTGGACGCCATGACGCCTCCCAACACGCACCCGGTCGGGCCTCCGATGCCGTCGGTGTACGGGTGCGCCCACCCGTCATGGTCGCCCCAGGTCACGGTCGCCGCGTCCACCAAAAGGCGCAGCAAGGCCCAAACCGCTCTTGGCGCAGGCAAGAACAGGCATCGGCACAGAGCTCGACCGAAGTCGCCACCCCATCCGCTCGCGGCGGCGCACGCGGAGGGGGCCGGTCGCAGGACCGGCCCCCGTTGAGGGTGGGTGGTGCGAGCGCTCAGCTGGCCGCGATGGAGACCGAAGCGGTTGAGACACTGCCCCCGAGGATGGGGCTCACCAGAGCGGACGAGCACGAGGGCCGGTTCGCCGTGACGTTCGGGATCGCCAGTGGCGAGTTGCAGCTCGGCTGGTTGACGGTCAGGGTTGCCGCGCCGAAGCCCGTCCTCGCCGTGATCCGCCACGCGTCACCCAGGGTGCCGATCAGCAGGATGCTGCCCGACGGACGAGCGAGGGTGACGTTGCAGGTCGGCGTGCCCAGGATCACCGTGCCACCTGGCCAGTGCTGCGCGAAGTCATTGTCCTTGATCCCGGTGATCGTGTTCGTCAGCGTCGTGGACGAGCAGGTGGGTGGTGGTGTCGCCCCGCTGCACACCAACGTGCCGGCCAGCGAGAAGCCGGTCACGGACTGCCCGGTCGGACACGTCAGCCCGGCCAGCCCCGTGATCCCCGGCGCGCCCTGCGGTCCCATCGCTCCAGCAGGTCCGGCAGGTCCGGCAGGTCCGGCAGGTCCGGCAGGTCCAGTCGCTCCAGCAGGTCCGGCAGGTCCGGCAGGCCCGGCCGGTCCGGTCGCGCCCATGGGGCCAACAGGTCCCGCAGGTCCAGTCGCGCCGACGGGCCCGGCAGGTCCGGCGGGGCCAGCAGGTCCGGCGGGGCCTTGGATGCCCTGCATGTTCCAGGAGATCGGGACCTCCGAGGGTCGGCACTTCTGGCTCCCTTGAAGCAGCCGGAGCATCCCCTGGTTCTTCTGGTAGCAGGCCTTGATGATGCCCGAGGCGGGCACGCTCTGAGCCGGCGGAGCCTTTGCGGCGACGACCTGCGCGCCGGTCACGAGCAGGACTGCGGAACCGATCACCGCCAAGGGAACTCGCCAGTTGGGTCGAGACATCGTGGATCCTTCCTGTCAGAAGGGTGCGTAGGATCCGGCCGATTACCGGATGCGTTGCGTCGCCCGCGTTGGACGCTACTCAGCGTCGAACGATCCTCCCTCCGTCAAAAGCGTGAGTCTGGTGAACTACGACAGCATTCATGGCCTTTCGCCTCGGTATGACCATGGTCGACACGTTTGCGGCACGACATGGTCGTGCGGCCTGGAAACTCATGGGTTCACAGGCGCCAGGGCCCTCGGGCCCCCAGATCCGTGGTTCTCGCGTTGTTGCCTAGGAGAGCCGCGCGACGCGGAAGACGACGTCGTATGCCGTGTCGCCGTCCGTCGGACCTGCACTCGCCCACAGGACGAGGTTGCCGGCGACGGCGGCGACCTCGCCGTGCACCGGCATACCGATCGCCACGAGGCGCTCGGCTTCGAGGTCGAGCGCCACCAGGTGACCGACGTTGGCGCCGTTGGTTGCGTGACCGGTCGTCTCGGAGAGGAGGATCCATCGGCCACCGATGGCGGCCACCGTCCCGGCTCGTTCGACACCCAGCTGCGGACGCCCGTCCGGCCCGAACACCACCACCTGGGACTGGCCACGGCACACGTACGTGACGACCAGGCGCGTGCCCGAGTAGCCGATGGCCGGGGCGCCATGGTCCGCCTCGCCCGGCTCGTCGCACCCTCGGGGCCGGGTGGTGGCCACGACGCGGGCTCGTCCATCGGTCGTGATGACGACGCGTCCCGAGCGGTCGACAGTGGCGAGGTCGCGACCGTGCCAGGCGAGCGCCATACCGCGCAGGCCCTGGACCACGGTGGGCGTCCCTCCGCGAGCAGCAGGGACCGACCACCACTCCCCCGGCGCCGGCGCAGCCGGGTTGAGGAGATAGACCGTGTCGTCAGGGCCGAGCACGGCCTGTCTGCCGAAGATCCGATCGGTCCCAGGCGGCTTGCCGATGCCCACGCGCGTCCACGTCCGGGTGGCGCGGTTGAAGCTCAGCACGGCGTCAGCCCAGGCTGTGCGGTTGTCCAGGTAGAGCAGCCGTTCCGCGGAGAAGTCCACCGGACGCGGTTGGCCCAGGTCCCATGGTGGACGGGGCAGCCAGTGGGTGTCCCCCGTCGCCAGGTCCAGCAAGCCGAACTCCGACAGGTCGCCCTGGTAGGTGTGCCGCGCGCGGACGACCAGCCCGTCCGTGGTGAGGCCGTCGTACCGGTCGTAGTCGAGCTCGTTCGCCGGGTCGAGCCGCGGCACACGGGTGGTCGCGAGGACCTCCGGAGCAACCCGGCGTGCGCCCTCCGCGTAGAGGGTTGTCGGGACCCTCAGGGTGTCCGGGCGCGCGGGCTGGACAGGTCCGGGGCGGCGCACGGCCCCGACGGAAGCCAGGGTGACGGCGACCGCCGTGGCGACCGACAGGGCGGCCACCCACGCACGCCTGACCCGACGGCGGTGCAGCCGCTGCACGCCCGCGACCATCACGCTCGGCAGGTCAACGGTCGCGGTGGGCGGTTCCTCCACGGCCTCGCGCAGGGCTTGGTGCAGCTGCGTCACCACGTCGTCGGCTCCCAGGTCGCCCGGAGGTCCGTCAGGAGCTCACCACCGTGTCTGCGGTAGGACTGCCTGAGGGCCTGCACTCCCCTGGCTGTCTGGCTCTTGACCGCGCTCTTGCGACAACCGAGCAGTGACGCGACCTCGTCGAACCCGAGGTCCTCGTAGTACCGCAGGACCACGCAGGCGCGCTGGGTGGTGGGCAGCTCGGCGAGCGCCTGCATCAGGAGGATCCGGTCGGCTGCCTCCAGCGTGGGGCCGTCCTCTCGCAGGTCGGTCGTCGAGTTCGAGGCCGGAACCCCACCGCTGGAACGCTTCCCCGCTGCGTCGATCGCGACACTGACCACGGTCTGACGGGCGAGGCGGTACTGGCGGGCGTCCTCGTCCGGGCGGGACCAGCCGACATACAGCCGGATGAGCGCCTCCTCGGTCAGGTCCGCCGCACGACGCCAGTCACCGCACATGAGGTAGGCGGTCCGCCGCATGCCGTCACTGGCGCTGGAGGCGAACTCCACGAACTCGCGCTCGTCGCGTCCGCCCATGTCGCGCCTCCCGGACCTGTCGACCAGTGACACGAGTCGACCCACGCAACAGCGTGCATCGCTCCGCAGCTCTTGCGCCAGCAGCACCTGGCCCAGACGGTACGGGACGACCGTCGTGGCGCCAGGCACGATGGCCGATGACACGACCCGCCAACCCGGGCCACCATGGACAGCACCAACGAAGCGGCCGCATGAGGAGGACCAGTGCTGTTCCACATCACGCAGGTTCACAGTCCCGAGCTTTGCCCGAGAGACGAGGGCGGCTCCAACTCGCTGTACGACGCCGACGTCGACGGAGTCACCATGATCGGTCGCTACGGCGCGAACGCCCAGCACACGCTCTTCCTCGTTGTGGAAGCCGAGGATGTCAACGCGGTCCACAAGTTCCTCTGGCCGGGCTTCAAGCGCTGCACCAGCACGATCACGCCGGTGAGCGAGATCCCAGTCCCCAAGAACTGACCGGCGCCTGGGCCAGCGGACTGGCGGCGCAAGCCGGTACTTGCCAAACTGGAAAGTTGGATGGACACTTTCCACTATGGAAAGTAACGCACGGTCCCAGGACCACGATGACGAGCCGAGCTCCGTTCTCGCGGCGGCAGACCGGGCGCGCGACCGCCTGACCACTGGCCTGCGGCTGCCCACCGGTCTGTTCCCCGCCCTGGCCATCGCGATCGCGGTCCAGGTCGGTGCCGCTGCCTATGGGATCGCTGCCCAGACGACGGCTGGGCTGGCGGTGGTCCTGGCTGGGGCGGCGTTGTTCCTCGGCGTTGCTGCGTTCATCCTGGTCCAGTTCCGGCGAGTCAACGGCGTCAGGGTCGACGGTGTGGCCAGCACGATCATCCTCGGAACGGGGACCGCGTCGACGCTGGTCTACATGGCCACGTTCGCGGTCGCGACCTGGGCTGCCTTCGAGTCACGCTGGTGGCTCGTCGGGACCGCGGCTGCGGCGGGCGGAGCTGCCTACTCGCTGAGCGCCCTCCACTGGTGGCGCGGCTACCGACGCAACCCGGTCGAGCGCACGGGCGGCGCCTCTCCCCGGACGCTCGCCCTCCTCGCCCTGGCAGCGTGCGTGGGGTTCGCCGTGCTGATGGTCGGCAGCTGATGCCCGAGCTCGACCCGTTGATCCACGCACCAGCCAGGCTCCAGGCCATGACGACCCTGTCCGCGGTGTCAGAGGCGGAGTTCGCCACGCTGCGAGCCGCCCTCGAGGTCAGTGACTCAGTGCTGTCCAAACACCTCTCGGCGCTGGCCGACGCCGGGTACGTCCGCATCCGCAAGGGCGTTCTCGCGGGGCGTCGCACTACGTGGGTGGCACTGACCTCCACCGGCCGGAAGGCGTTGCGCGACCACGTCGCAGCGCTGCGCCGGCTGATCGACATGGTCCCGTGAGGCACCCACCGACCGCAGTGAGAGCCCGACTCCAGCCGGGCCGGTGGGCTACGCGTTCTGCTCGAACGAGGCCTCGAGTGCGTCCAGGGTGGCGGTGCGCTCCTTGACCGCGATCCTCCGGAAGATCGGCGTGGCCAGACGATAGAGGCCATAGGTCTGCATCTTCGCGTGGTGCCGCACCACGGTCGCGTTCTCGCCCGCGCTCTGCAGTGAGTAACCGGGCCAACCCTCGGCCTTGAGCTTGCCGGACCGGGAGCTGTCCCACCAGTGGTGGACCAGGGTGTGCGGTGGCTGGAAGGCGACGATCTCGCCAGGTGTCGGACCGTATGTCGTGTCGTCGAGGAACGTGGTCCCCAGACCTGGCTCGCCGGGCGACGTCTGCTGCGTGTGCCGCAGGATGCTCCCCTTCTTGGGCATCCATTCGTTGTGCCCGTTGATGTCGGCCAGCCGCGCGAAGACCTCCTCGATGGATGACGCGATGGTGCGTTCGAGCTCGAACTCGATGACACCCATGGCACCAAGGATCGACCACTACCCCGCGGTCAACAACCCCGGCGCCGGGAGCGGGCGGCGGTTGACGCGAGGTGCACGAGCGCTGTCGCCGAGTCACGGATAGGGTCCCCGACCATGGACATGCTGAGGGGCGGGGAGATCGCCGAGGCCGGGCTGACGGACTGGCGCAAGCTGGCCCAAGGGCTGCATGCCCGCTACCTGGTCGACGACTTCGCCACCGGCGCGCGGTTCGTGGCGGCAGTGGGGGACGCAGGGGACGAGCTCGGGCACCACCCGAGGGTGTCGATGGGCCAGGGGTACGTCGACCTCAAGCTGAGCAGTCCCGACGCCATCTACCGCGACGACGAGGGCAGCGAGTACGTCGTCGAATGGGTGACCCAGCAGGACGTCGACCTCGCGCGGCGGATCACCGAGATCGCCGGCGACCACGAGATCAACGCCGACCCCACCTCGGTGAGCGTCATCGAGCTCGGCCTCGACACGGCCGACTCCGCGACCATCGCCCCGGTGTGGGCCGCTTTGCTGACCGGGAACGCCGAGGCGCAGGGCCACGGGTCCCCCAGCGACGAGATCCGGGACGCCACGGGACGCGTGCCGAACCTGTGGTTCGGGGAGGCCGACGAGGACGAGACCCCACGTCAGCGGTTCCACGTCGAGGTCTACGTCGCGCCCGAGGTGGCCGAGCAGCGGATCGCCGCAGCCGTCGCCGCGGGTGGGACCGTCGTCGACGACAGCGAGGCGCCGTCACTCACCGTGATCGCCGACCAGGACGGCAACACCGGAGTCGTGTGCGTCGACGCGGCTGCCGCGACCAAGGACTGAACCGGCTGCCGTGACCGCTACCGGCAGCCGAGGTCGTCAGGTCGTCGGATCAGGTCGTCGGCATCGGGTCGTCTGGCCGGGACCACGCAATCGCGATCAACCGCCGCAGGACGTCGACATCGATGTCGCTGAGCTTCTTCTTGACGTAGACGCAGCCCGCGCCCTCCGTGTACGTCCCCAGCGACGGCAGCAGGTCAGCGCCCTCGGGCAGGTCCTTCAGGCCGTACAGGGACAGCTGGGCCTTGCGTGGCGAGAACCCGGCCTTCGGCCAGTCACCCTGCCTGCGCGGATCGGAGGGTGACACGTAGCGATAGCTGCCGTAGCCGACGATCGACGGACCCCACAGGACTGGCTCAGCGCCCGTGACTTCCTGGAAGATCTGGGCCAGGCGCAGACCGTCCTCCTGCCGGCGAGCAGGGGTGGCCGCCTGCAGGAACTGCTCCACGCTCGCGCCAGTCGCCACCGTCTTCTGTTCACCCATGGCCTCAGTCTGGCACTCGCTCGCTACCCGCCCCGCAGCTTTGATCTGCCGGATGGCGGCGATGCAGAACAGGGCCAGCCCGATCGGCGGGATCAGGCTCACGACCACGAACCAGACGAGGGGTCGGTGCCCACCCCAAGGCTTCCCGACGTCGCCGGACCACATCCTGGCAACGAGCGCGATCGCGGTCGCCGTCACCAGCACCGCGAGTGTGCCCCACCAGTTGACCGAGAAGGACGCATCGCAGACCACGGTGGCGCAGTCACCGTCCACGTCTCACCGTGGCCCTGCCTGGCCGAAACACGCCCTTCGCGAAGTCACCGATGCAGCGGGCGCACGGGTCAGATCGGTGCCGAATACGGGACTTGAACCAGTAGGAGGCTCTTCCCAGTCCCGAGTCGCGAAACAGAGTATGGCTCAATGTGGGCCGGCATCACCCTACGGGTAGACATGTCTACGTGTTGTCGCGCCCTGTCGAGCGACTGGGGCTTCCAGTTGGCAGGACTGCTTCCGAGCCACGCTGTGTCAACGGGCCCGATGACTTCCCAATCCAGCGCGGGCGATGGTCTTGCGCTCGCGCCGGCTGTCCCCCGGTCGGGCCGGCGAAGGGGGACGGCAGCCCCGGGGGCTGGTGCAGGAAGGAGACTGCAAACTGGCTGAGGCACCTCGACATGGCGCCTGTTGCCGAGTGCCTGCGTCTTTGACCAAAAGCGCAGGGCTGGTCAGCTAGGCGAAAATGGCAGGGAGATGCGGCCCAGGGCCACCCCATCTCGCACAAGCGCTGCCGCTGCGAACGTGGCTGCGAACTGCCAGTGTTTCTCGCGATGTGGTTCGGCGAAGTCTGCTATTCCGCGCACTACGAGCCAATCGGCCAAGCCGAGTTCGCGCACTGAAGCGGCAAAGCCGGCGCCCTCCATCTCCGCGGCCAACAACCGGCCATGCCGTTCCTCTCGTCCACGGACCAGGCTGCTGTCTTCGATGAGACGACTCCCGGCGAAGATGACACCCATCTTGACGTCGGGAAGGCCATGGTCGCTGTACCTGAGAGGTAAATGCGCGATCTCGGGTAGTCGAGTATTCATTGCCAAGAGCTGGGCTCGCACCCTCTGGCCCCACTCAGGGTCGACCGTGGACAGTGTGGCCAGTTTCGTCCACACCGCGTCGCGGGGCGCAAAGGTCTTCGGGATAGGTACGATGCCGTCCAGTCGAAGTTTTTCGAAGTCTGCAGCCCAGACCTGCTGACCCACGACGACGTCACCCAGCGAGACTTCCCCACGCACTCCTGCCGCCATCCCCACGAGCACCGGCAGACGCACCTTCAGGCTCGTGAACAACTGGGCGGTCTTCAGGGCCGATTCAACGTTGCCATCAGTGCCGATGTTGGCGATTGCAAAGCTGGTCCCTTGGTGTTCAGTCATCCACGCCTCTCCCCCACCTGGTAGCGCCCTTGGCGCTGCAGGGAATGAGAAGCCGAAGGCACTCAATACCGCCTCGTGTTCCACCTTCTTGACAGTCAGAATCAGAACATCGACGGAGACGTGCCGCTGCTGTGTCGATTCGATGGCCACCCTCAGACCTTCTTCCTGCCTTATGAAGTCGGCACGCGTATCGGACCCAAGTCGGTCGAGAACAGCTCTTCCCAGGGCCCGGCCGACGTCGTCTCCGGCGGCGCAGAGGGCAGCAGCACACATCCTTGCCGACGCGGGCTGCAGGTCAGCCAAGGACCCAAGCAGTCGCTCGAGGAACAGCATTTTGGACGAGCCGTCTATCCCTGCGACGGCGTCAGACAGGGCGGCGATCTCGATGGTGGCCGGATCCGGTTCCCAAGTCACGACGGCTCAGTCCGAAGTATCGGCGACCACGAGAACAAGGACACAGATGGGCGTGATTGCGCAGGACCATCCTGTGTGCTGATGACGGTGGCTTCCGCGTCGCAGGGGCGCCCCCGCTGCTCCCTCACCCGTGCCGAGATCGCGTCTAAGGTCCCTCCGGTGATGCGGGACTCATCAACGGCCACTATGTATGCGCGCTCGTAGGCTCGAATTGCCTCGACAGCCGTCTCGTTCAGGGGGACTCGGCCGAGAATCTCATCCCTGGATATGGTCACGGCCCGCAGGTCCGGGATTCTCTTAGCGTGCTCCATTAACCGCGGGGACGCGTTAGCCTCGTCTGGCGCCACCAACAGGAGCTTGATGGGTTCGCACTGCAGCGTTGCGCAGACTTCCCGAACCAGCAAGTGCAGCAGCCAATGCGCATCCCAGTCTTCCATTTCCGCCAGTTGCGGATACCAGCGAACACCCGGTCTGCCGGTCGGAACGGGATGCTCTGCTCCAGCTCCGTAGTGGGCGAGCAGACTCCACAGACCGACGCGGGTGAACTCCTCCCCGTCCATTGACATGGGACCTGACTCGTTCAGCGTCTTGGCGGCACGCACGCTCCAGTGCTCCGCCTCCAGGCTGTCTATGGGTGCGTCGAAGAAGTAGTCCACGTGCTGCTTGGCACCGCGCGAGACGGTCATGCTTCGCCACCAGGACCCGGACGGCCCTTCGGTAGAAAGCATCGACGAGTCCGCGATTACAGCCAGCAGAGCGAAGTCATCGCAGCCCATCTGGTGCAGCACGGCCTCGACTTCGCCGTGCGTGAGGCCATCGCGGTATGCGGGTAGAAATACACCGACACGGGAAGAGCGGTCGCGCACCCGTTCGCGCGCCTCGGCCACCAACGGGATGAGTGCATCGTCCACATCACTGTCGTCTTCGAGGTCGAGATGCGCGACGCTCGCCCAGGGCAAACCCGTCAGGGCATTCACCTCAACGATCGCGGGTTCGAGCCATCCCGGTCGTGCATGGTCGGAGTAGATGAGCACATCTATGTCGTTCTCTTCCACGTACCCCTGAATGAGCTTGGCGAGCATCCCGTACGCGATCTCGCTGAACAGCGAGTATTGGTACTGGAAGTACCTGGTCTGCAGCCTTCCGGGGCGTTCAAAAACCCCCCGGCGGCGAACGAATCGGGGAACGAATGACGACAGAAGGCTCGGATGCGCGGCCGAAGCGAACGCCTCCAAGCGTGCACGGACTTCGGGCGACTCAACGGTCGCGCCAATCGCCTCTCCGTGCTGGTCAATGAACTGGATCTCGGTGGTTGGGGCTCCGACCGTGAACAACCCGTAGAGGCGCTCCCCGGGCCCGGGCACGGTCTCCATGTGCACGAAAACCCGAGACGTGTCGCTCATATGCAGGCGCACGTTTGCCAGCGCTCGGTACAGGATCCACTCCGGGACCGCGTACAAGCTCACAACTCGCGGGTGGGCGAAGTCGATGAGAACGAGATCCACGTCACGCAGGACCGCATGGATGGCCGCCTCCACCCTGCCGACCACGTCGTCGTCGTGCGGAGATGCGTCCAGTGCGATCGTCACCAAACTGGTGTCGAGGCCCTCCACGGAGGAACCGACAATTGCCTCCATCAACTCAACAAGACGAGAGTCCGGTGGACCTTCACCCACGGCTGAAGCTGGACGCACCTTAAGGACGCGATATCGGACGCGGCTCATGGCGTCAGCTTCAGTGGCAGTGTGACTTGAAGCAGATTTCCTTGGATGTGCCACATCTGCTCTGGTACGGCCGACACATGGAAGTCATAGGTTGAGACGGGCGCGTCGTGCGCTCGAGTCGCAGTGAGGCGCAGATTCCCGCTTCGGTACTCGAGGCGTCCATAGTTGGAGTCGAGTGCGGCCCTGCGGATGATGGCTAACCCCACGCCACCAGCTGTCCGGGCGGAGGCCGTGTCTTGGCGGTTGCGCCGCGCCGCGTTCGCCGGGTCGGAGGTAACACCCAGCATGAATGCGGCGCACGTCAACAGGGCCGCGCTGCGTCCTTGCGGACTGGCAAACCCGCGCTCGTTTTGGTCGGTGAGCTCCACGCGCCCGTAGCCTCCCGCAACCTCTTCCAACCGAACGCGGAAGACAGCGCCTTCACGACCGAAATGGCTTGAGGTGATGGGCTGGCTCCTGTCCAGGGCACCGCCCAAGGTTGCCGAGATAGGCGCGCCGTTGTCCCAGATACTGAACTGAAGTTCCGTAGGTGCCTCACCATGCAACTGGTCATCGGGTGTGACTTGCAGCCGTGGGCGGAAGTGAGACGACGTCGCCGCCAGCGTGGCCAACGGGTGCGCGGATGCGTTTAGAACGGCTTCGCGAACCACATCCGCCAACTGTGACCCAGCCGCCCGACCCAGAGTCCGTTCCACGACCGCTTGGAAGTTGCGTAACAGGAACCTTTGAGAGGCCACGGCGGCGTCGGACCAAGGGTCTTTGGATAGCCGGATCGGTGTGATTGCCAGGCTGCGGAGGAGCGTAACCGGTTGAGGCGTCCCATCCGGCCCCGTGATGACGGACACATATCGGGGACGCACGGCGAAGTCACGGGAGGCGAGCAGGTCCAGCGACTTTGGCGTAAAGATTGGCGACTCCGGCGACACTTCCCCGAGGAAGTCAGGGAACTTCCACGCGCGGAGAAAATCAAGGACGCTGTCGTTGTCCGGCAATTCCAGCTGCGTCCTCCAGCCTTGCTCCCTGCGGTCAGCGACAAGGCCTGCCAACAGGAGGAGGCAATCATGGTCTATGAAAGAAGCCTTCGACAGATCCAGAACAAGATCGCTCATGGCGCCACCCGAGCTGTGGATCTCGTGTGCAACCCTGTCCAGGGCGTGCGCGTCGATCACGTTCCGTCGCTTGTACCAGTCGCGAGGTTGCACGCTGATGACCGCCCGCGCTTCGCCCACGCCGCCCCCCGTCTCTCTGACGTACTGCGATCACAGTACTGGCCCGAACTTGATCGCGGGTGTTCAGCGTTCATTCTGATCGCACTCGCCGGGATCCGAGGGCACTCGGACGACGCCCGTGATGTGGGCTGCGGCCCCAGCCCCACTCGGACCGAATGCACTCGGAACTCGAGATCACCGCCGCTCGTAGACCCATCGCACACGGGGCCCATCACGTAGTCATGGAGTTCCGTACGTCACGGGAGGACAAGCATCACGATTCGCGAGGAGACCCCTCTTCCGAAGGCCGGCCCGGCGCTACCTTATGACCCGATTGGCAGCCTCGACGTCTCCTGGGGCTTGGGCATCAAGAGAGGCATGTTTGCATGATCTCCCGGCCGAGCGATCCACGGCGCCCACTTGTCGCGCTGCGACCATGGTTCTGATTCTTCGGCCCTAGTTCCGGAGTCCCGAGGGATGTGGAGCGGTAGCGACAACTCGTACTTCGCGTGAACGGCCGCATGGCGGAGGTGGAAGAGCTACTTGAACCACCGCTGGTGGACTGAGTCACCGCTCGGCGCACGTCGCGCCTGCTGCGCTACTTGACCGTGGTCCGGGCCGCGGCAGCCCACTCGAACCATTCGTCGAGGGTGGGGCCGTCGGGGGCTCCGGCAGGCGAGGTGAAGCCGTTACCGGGGACCCCGCCGTCCGGGTGCAGCTCCCCGCCGCGATCACCATGCCCATGAACTGCCGGGCCTGGGCCCGGTCCCGAAAGCCTCCGCCAGGGCGCGGCCGTCCTGTCGCCAGCGGACCCGGTAACGACCACGCCTCTCCGTCCCCCGACGGTCGGCGTGTGCGCGGCGGCACCGACCACTCCGGAGTTCGCCGCCGGCCGCAGCCTTCGGCGGGTGGTGGACAGCGTGTAGACACCGCCCACCATCGGTGGTTGTTCCGCTGGTCAGATCGGTGCCGAAGGCGGGACTTGAACGAGTAGAAGCTCCTCAGAATCCCGAGTCGCGATACAAAGTATGGCTCGATGTGGGTCGGCATCACGGTATGGGTGGACATGTCCACGGGCGCATCCCTGGGTGTTGCCAATCCGCGCCCCAGCGATCTGACTCCCAAACGCCTGCCCATTCTCGACGCCGCAAGGCGCGTCACAGCGCCCCTATGGGCGCCCATCGGCCCCGGCTGCGTGAAGACCATTGACCACACTGGAAGTCCAATGCTCAAATCTGTCGATTCGAGCGCATAACGCCGCGTACCTGTAGCAATCTATAGCCGGACACCAGTGCCCCAAACGTCCTCGAGTGGGAGGCCACGAACTGATGAGCTTCAGCGCTGCAAGGCTGACGTGCTTTGCGCTCCTCTCGGCGTTGGAGGAGGATCTTAGAAGTGAGATTGAGGCCGTCGCCTCAGCGGACGATCTGACGCAACTGCTGGGCAGCGAACGAGCAGAGCGCGTCCAGAAGCGGCGGGCACGGGGACAGGGCGGCCGGGCAACTGACTCACTGGCGGCACTCTTGCCGTACTTGGACTTCGCGGACGCATTCGAAATCCTCAGCAAGTACCAAACTCAGCTGGCCGCAACCCTATCCGTGCAACTCGATGCCCTGCGGCCCCGTCATGAGCGCCTGGTCGCGGTTCGAAATCGCGTCGCCCACTCCAGGCCGATGGAGATCGACGACCTTCCGAATGTGCTCGACGCGAGCGACCTCCTGGTGCACAAGCCCGGCGAACATTGGCCTCACCTCACCACGACCGTCGATCGCTTGGCTGCCGACCCGTCCCACGTACTCGCGCTCACTGTTGACCTCGTTTCAGACCAGGATTCGGCTCCGCAGAACAACCTGCCCGTACCAGACTTCGATGAGACCGGCTTCTTCGGGCGGCGTGCGCAGCTGGACCGGATCAAGCGTGCTATCAAGGGCGCCTACCCCGTGGTCTCGATTTTGGGCGATGGAGGCATCGGCAAGACTTCGCTAGCGCTGAAGGTCGCCTACGAGCTCCTGGATGATCCAAAGCAACAGTTCGACGCGTTCGTCTGGGTCACGGCGAAGGCCACTGTTCTAACCGTCAACGAGATTCGCAGGATAAGCGATGCGGTCCAGGATTCGCTCGGACTCTTCGCCCTGGCAGCCAAGGAGCTGGGTGGCGAGAGCGCGACGACGGACCCAACCACCGAACTGCTCTCATATCTGGAGACTTTCAAGGTCCTACTGTTCCTCGACAATATGGAAACCGTCCTCGATCAGCGACTCCGCGATTTTCTCCTTGACCTTCCCTTGGGAAGCAAGGTCGTCATAACGAGTCGCATCGGTCTGGGCATCGAGAACCCGGTCCAACTTGCGCCGCTCACCCACGACGAATCGGCGAATCTGTTGCGTGCTGTGGCGAGAATCCGTCAAGTCGAATACCTACGGTCGCTGCCGCAGGACAAGATTTTGGATCTAGCGGACGCTATGGGTGGGCACCCCGCCTACATAAAGTGGTTCGTCTCGGGCGTCCAAGCTGGGCGCCGCCCAGAAGAACTGTTGGCGGACAACGCATTGCTTCTGGACTTTTGTATGTCGAACGTCTATGAGTACCTTGACGAACCAGCGCGCGCGGTACTGAGGTCAATGCAGGCGCTGCCCGGGCCCAAGACTCAGGCAGAACTCGCCTTCATCAACGATTGCAACGCCAAACAAATTCAGAGCGCCCTCTTGGAACTAATCACGACAAACTTCGTTCAGATGCAGAGTCTTTCGCCGTCTCAACTCTTGGAGACGACTTACCAGTTGAGCGATTTCGGCAAGCAGTACCTTGACCAGTCGCACCCTGTCGCGGCCGATGAGCAGTCTTGGCTGCTTGATCGCCACAGGCAGTTGACGGAACTTGGTGACACGCTACGCCAAGAAAATTCCGCGTCGCCATTCGATCCTCGGACTATTGATGTCCGTGGATCTGGTGACTTCCACGTGGCTAAGCTCTTGCGCGATGCAGTCCTAGCTATGCAAGGAGGCGACTCAGAGGTCGCGATCGGGCTTTGCCGCGAGGCCCAGGTTCTTGCCCCGACGTATCACGAGACGTGGCGCGTCGAAGCCTATGTTGAGGACGCGCGAGGAGACTATATGGCTGCAGCGACGGCATATGAGCGTGCCGCGGAACTGGCTCCGGCCTCGGAACCCCTCAACTACTTTTACGGCGCATTCTTGGTACGGCACGGAACCTCCGTCTCACAAGGTCTTCGCCATCTCCAACGAGCCGTGAACGCAGCTAAGCCGGAGGTTGCAGTCCTTGCTGAGATCGCAAGTACCCACGTCCGCCTGAGCGACTGGGCTTCGGCCATTGCGACTGCGCAGCATGCGGTCGAAGTGGGCCGGCTTCAGCCGCGCGAAACCTCCAGCGTGGTGCTCACAGGTCTGCGGGCGGCGGTTTTGGGGACGCGCACCTACTTCGAGGCCAGGGCTTTCGGTGCCGGGCTCGAGTTGGTCGAGGACGCAATTCCGCTCTGCGAGGCCGCCACGCGAGAGTACCCGGCGGACCTCGCGTTCGACCGAATGCTTCAGTTGCGGGAGCTGTGCGCGACCGCGGCCGGCGGCGCACCCGAAGACTTCGTGGCTCGCAAAGGGGCAGACTTTGTTAGCAGGTTCGACGACTTTGCCGAGAGACGTGACCCGCTTCGAGGAGTTCGTCGGCTGGGGCTCGTGAAGACACTAGTCGACGAGAAGTTCTACGGATTTATCAGAGCCGGTCGTCGCGACTACTTCTTTCATATCCGTGACTTGGCGCACCAAGACGACTGGCACATCTTGGCGGAAGGGTCAACGGTCGCGTTCCGACCCATCGAAAACCATCCTCGCGGTCCACGTGCAGGCGAGCCAATTCTCTTGGATTGAGTACCGCCCGTTGCCACTGCCTCAGGGTCTGCTCACCGGACGAGTCGTCCAGCGGTGCGGTGCCGGTCCAGGACGCGAACCGGTTGCGGTCGGCGAAGCGGGCGACGTCACCGACGTCGGCCAAGACCTGCGCCGCGACGCCGGGTCCGACGCCTTGCAGGTCCATCAGGTGCGAGCCGCGGGCGCGCACGATCGCCTTGAGCGCGGCGGTGGCCATACTAAACTTCGCCTCAACCGCGACCAGGTCGGCCACCTCCTCGACCGCGATCCCGCGGCGCGTATTCCCGGCGATGTCACGCGGGCGCACCGAGGCCAGCATGCGTTGGCCTGGCCCGTCGTAGGGTCCCTCTTCGCCATTCCTGGAAGGGGTTCCGCCAGCAGGACTTGCAACCGGTCGACGGTTTGGACCCGTCGCCGGGTCAATGCCTCGCGGCTCTCGACCAGCATCCGCAACGCCTCCAGGTCACCGCCGACCTGCAGCACCGGAGGCCCTGGTGCGCACCTCGACCATGGCGATCGAATGCGCGTCGTGGGCGTCGGTCTTTCGGTTGTGGCCGGTGTCGAACAGCCGCACCCGGGCGGCCAGCTCCGCCGGGGCATCAGCGGCTGCTCGCCGGACTCGAGCAGCCGCTGCGCCAGCGGGCGCCCGACACCGTTCGCGCCCTCAACAGCCCAGGTCCGATCCGGCCACGCCTTGGCGAACGCGCGCATCGCGGTGAAGCCGGCACGGTCCGTGCTGAACCGCCCTGAGCCGAGCGGCTGTTCGCGTTGGTCCACGACCTCGATCGTCGCCGACAGCTTGTGGGGATCGTCCACGATGCTGACGTGCTCCATGTGCTGCTCCCGCCTGTGCTCGATCCGGTCTGCGGCCCGTAGGTCACCGGACGAGGCGTGGCTGAAGAAGGGACTGCCTAGCTCGTATTAGTTAGTAGCACTGCCCACCTCGCCAGCCACCACGCGAAAGTGAGCACACCAACGACAGCGGGCGGGCAGCCGCATGGAGAGCTGTCCCCGATCACCTGGACCGAGTCTGGCCAGACACCGGCCCTACGTGAACCGTCTAGTAGCCGCAACTGGAGCGCCGCCCGCCGCCCCGGTTGCTGCCGTGTTGCTTCGCCTGGATTCTCTCCCAAGCTAGAGGGCGGTTGACCTGAGCCCGTCGGATGCTCCCCTCCGAAAATTCTGCGGCTCTTGGTTTGTCGAGCAGTCATCCGATATCGAACGGCCTATGCCCTTGTCCTCCGGCCAAAAGCGAAGGCGGCGGGAAGTAGGCCGAAGAACCCGCCTGATCCGAGCAGAGAGAGATCAACCACGGGCGTTACCCAGGTACGCCGCCGTGGGTACTCCAGAACGTACTGAAGGTCCAGTCCGCCGGAACCTATCGACCAAGAGCGTTCCCCCAACCGGCCCTCGGCGGGGGGAGGGAACGAACTCGACAACACAGCGTCTTCGCCTGTCGCTAGTGACACGCGGAGGGGCATCGCGACTCGGCTCGAACCTTCATCCCGAAATGGTGGCATCAAGTCTGAGACTGGTTCCACCGCCTCGAATCTCAGCCAGGCCCCTGTGCGTCCTATGCCGGCAGGCGCCTTGTGTTCGTCGTTCCAACGAAACCGGAGGTCGAAGAAGACTTGAGGAACCTCACCCACCTGGGGAATTGAGCACGAAACCACCGTCGCGCCGTCTGCGTTATGACGCACCTCGGGATCCACCGTGTGAAACACCTTCCCGTCCCACCAGGCTGCGCACGCCCCCTTCCCCCCGGTCAGGGACGTTCCAGAGTTGTCAACGGTAGACCCGCGTGGCAGCTGCATGGTCACAAGGGCCGACCGATTGACGTTGACGCGCCACAGACCGGGCGCGTCCAGGAGAACAAGGGTTAGCCGCCCAGTTGTGGTTGCAAGTCCGGGTTCAATCGTTAGATTCCAACGTCCGATCGATTCTGGGACAGCGTTTGTGGTTGCTGGCGAGGCGTCGGGATCAGGCGATAGTGCGGCCATGGTGGCCCCGTCCCCATAGACGCCCAGCACGTTGTCGCTAATCTGATCGTCGTTCGGAGTCATGGGTACGGCAGCTTCTGCCGTCCTGACTTGAAGGGTTACAAGCAGTAGACCGGCCGCAAGCACAAGGCATGCCACGAATGGCAGCCATCGAGCCCAATGGCTTCTGAGACTGCCTACACCCAATCGAGACCGTGTCGAGCGATCCATCGTTGCTTGTCGACGAGAGTGTCCAGCCAACTTGCCTCGGCGGGCTCGTTGGTTGGTCGGGCGCATCTCCACAGGCTATGACAACCGCCAGGCAGCGTGGCTTGAACGATTCCTTCGTCTGGCGCCCATTCGTAAGTCGACCACCGAAACCACCAACCCGAAGCAGGCTGGCGAACTGGTTTCGGGGCGGTCAGCCCGTCCCGGACGGCGTCGTTCATCACTCCGGAGACGTGCCGTGCACGTTGTGGACGGTCTTGTTCGACACCGGCTGGTCGGCCAGCTCCTGTGCGCGGCGGAACCAACCACCCCGGACTTCGCCGACGGCCTCGGCCTTGGGCGGGTGTGGACAGCGTGCGGACACGGCCACCACCGGTGGTCGTTTCCGCAGTTCAGTCAGGTGCCGAAGGCGGGACTTGAACCCGCACGCCCTTGCGAGCAGAGCATTTTGAGTGCTCCGTGTCTGCCATTCCACCACTTCGGCTCGCGCCGCCGTCCCGAGTCACCGGGGTCGGCAGCGCGCGGCAAGCATAACGGGCGGCGACCCGCACCCGTGCCGGTGGCACACCGCCAACCACGCGAGCCGGGAAAGGCTCAGCTGTCGTCGAGGTCCTCGTAGGCGGGCGCGACCTTGTTGATGGCATCGCCCATCTTGTGCACCCGCAACGCGTTGGTCGAGCCGGGGATGCCGGGGGGCGAGCCGGCCACGATGACGACGAGGTCGCCCTCCTGCGCCCGACCACTCTCGAGCAGGCTGAGGTCGACCTGCCGGGCCATCTGGTCGGTGTGCCGCGCCATCGGCACGAGGAAGGTCTCGATCCCCCACGCCAGCGCGAGCCGCGACCGGGTGTGCTGCTCAGGTGTGAAGGCGAGCATCGGGATCCGCGGCCGGATGCGCGACATCCGCTTGGCGGTGTCACCGGACTGGCTGAACGTGATGAGGTACTTGGCGCCCAGCAGCTCGCCGATCTCGACTGCGGCCGCCGACACGGCGCCACCCATGGTGTGCGGCTTGGTGCCGAGCGGAGGGATCCGCTCGAGCCCGTGCTCCTCGGTGCTCTCGATGATCCGCGCCATCGTCTGGACCGCGACGATCGGGTATGCACCCACGCTGGTCTCGCCGGACAGCATGAGCGCGTCGGCGCCGTCGAGGACGGCGTTCGCGGCGTCGGACGCCTCGGCCCGGGTGGGGCGCGGATTCTCGATCATCGACTCGAGCACCTGGGTCGCGACGATGACCGGCTTGGCCTGGCGCCGGGCCATCTCGATCGCGCGCTTCTGGACCAGCGGGACGTCCTCGAGCGGCAGCTCGACCCCGAGGTCGCCGCGCGCGACCATCACGCCGTCGAAGGCCTGGATGATCTCGCTGAGGTTGTCGACTGCCTGCGGCTTCTCGATCTTGGCGATGACAGGCAGTCGCACGCCGACCTCGTCCATGACCTCGTAGACGTCCTGCAGGTCGGCCGCGGACCGCACGAACGACAGCGCGATCATGTCGGCGCGCAACCCGAGCGCCCAGCGCAGGTCCTCCTTGTCCTTCTCGGACAGGGCGGGCACGGACACGGCGACACCGGGCAGGTTGATGCCCTTGTTGTTGGAGACGGTGCCCCCGACGGTCACGACGCAACGGACGTCGGTGTCGGTGACCTCGGTCGCCCGCAGCGCGACCTTGCCGTCGTCGATCAGGAGGCTGTCACCGGACTGCACATCGCCCGGCAGTCCCTTGTAGGTCGTCCCGACCTGGTCCTTGTCGCCGTCGACCTCACGGGTCGTGATGGTGAAGGAGTCGCCCTCGGCGAGCACCACCGGCCCACCGGAGAACCGGGTGGTGCGGATCTTGGGGCCCTGCAGGTCGACCAGGATGCCGACGGCGTGACCGCTCTCGTCACTGGCCTTGCGGATCTCGCGGTAGATCGCCTCGTGGTCGGAGTACTCACCGTGCGAGAGGTTCAGGCGGGCGACGTCCATGCCCGCTGCGACCAGCTCGCGGATCCGTTCAGGGGTCGATACTGCGGGGCCCAGGGTGCAGACGATCTTGGCGCGACGCATGGCTCAAACCCTATCGGTCGACCCTGCCCGAACGTGACCCCGGTCACCCTGCGGACAGCCGCGCGTCCGGGGTATGCCGGAGCCCCCGCAGGCGCGAACGTCACCGCCCCAGGCTGCCGGGTCCCCCGGCCGAGACCGCCGCTCGTCAGACGACGAGCGGTCGGTCGGTCGGGTTGACCGGACGCGGCAGCGCGGTCTGGCCGGTGAGGTAGGCATCGACACCCGCAGCCGCCGAGCGGCCCTCGGCGATGGCCCACACGATGAGCGACTGACCGCGTCCGGCGTCGCCCGCGACGAACACCCCGGGCACCGAGGACATGTAGTCCTGGTCGCGCCTGACATTCGACCGCTCATCGAGCTCGACCTCGAGCTGCTCGACGACCCCGGCACCCTGCGGGCCGAGGAAGCCCATCGCCAGGAGCACGAGCTGCGCGGGCAGCACCCGCTCGGTGCCCTCGACCTCCTCGAACCCCTTGTCGCCCATGCGGACGTCGGCAACCCGGATGCCGCTGACCTTGCCGTCCTCGCCGAGGATCTCCTTGGTCGACACGGCATACACGCGGTCACCGCCCTCCTCGTGGGCGGAGGCGACGCGGAAGAGCATCGGGTAGGTGGGCCACGGCTGGCCCGCCACCCGCTCCTCACCCGGCTGCGGCATAATCTCGAGGCTCGTGACCGAACGCGCGCCCTGGCGGTGCGACGTGCCGATGCAGTCGGCCCCGGTGTCGCCACCGCCGATGACGATGACGTCCTTGCCCTCGGCCGTCACCTGGCCCTCGACGCTCTCGCCGAGCGCGACCCGGTTGGCCGGCGGCAGGAAGTCCATCGCCTGCATGACGCCGTCGAGCTCGCGACCCGGCACCGGCAGGTCGCGCGGCACGGTGGCGCCGATCGCCAGGACGACCGCGTCGTAGCGGTCGCGCAGCTGCTTGCCGGTCACGTCGCCACCGACGTCGACGCCGCTGCGGAAGCGGGTGCCCTCGGCCTCCATCTGGGCGATCCGGCGGTCGAGGACGGACTTCTCCATCTTGAACTCGGGGATGCCGTAGCGGAGCAGGCCGCCCGGCTTGTCGGCGCGCTCGTAGACCGCGACGGTGTGCCCGGCGCGGGTGAGCTGCTGGGCGGCAGCGAGCCCGGCAGGGCCCGAGCCGACGACGGCGACGGTCTTGCCGGAGAGCCGGTCGGGTGCCTGCGGCTGGACGTACCCGGAGTCGAAGGCCCGGTCGATCGTCGTGACCTCGATCTGCTTGATCGTGACGGCCGGCTGGTTGATGCCGAGCACGCACGCGGTCTCACACGGAGCCGGGCAGAGACGACCGGTGAACTCCGGGAAGTTGTTGGTCGCGTGGAGCCGCTCGATGGCCTCGCGCCAGTCGCCCTTCCAGGCCAGGTCGTTCCACTCGGGGATGAGGTTGCCGAGCGGGCAGCCGCTGTGGCAGAACGGGATGCCGCAGTCCATGCAGCGGCCGGCCTGGCGCTGGAGCTGTCCGAGCTCCTGCTCCTCGTAGACCTCTTTCCAGTCCCTGATGCGCACCGGCACCGGCCGACGGGCCGGCAGCTCGCGCTCGCGGGTCTTCAGGAATCCTTGCGGGTCAGCCACGGGAGGCCTCCATGATCCGCTCCCACACCTCGGAGCCGTTGACGTCGAGTCCCTCCGCCTCAGCGGCGGCGCGCACGTCGAGGACGCGCTGGTAGTCGCGGGGCAGGACGAGCGTGAAGCGTGTCCGCGCTGCCTCCCAGTCGTCGAGCAGGCTTGCGGCGACAGGCGACTCGGTCCACCGCACGTGCGCGGCCAACAGCTCGCGGACGACGGTCTCGTCGTCGGGGCGCAGGCCGGACAGGTCGACCAGCTCGGCGTTGACGCGCTCGTGGTCGAGGTCGAGGACGTACGCGACACCGCCGGACATGCCGGCCGCGAAGTTGCGCCCGGTCGGACCGAGGACGAGCACCGTGCCACCCGTCATGTACTCGCAGCCGTGGTCGCCGACGCCCTCGACGACGGCAGAGGCACCCGAGTTGCGCACGCAGAACCGCTCACCCACCATGCCGCGCAGGAAGATCTCACCCGTCGTCGCGCCATACCCGATCACGTTGCCGGCGATGACGTTCGCCTCGGCCTGCAGCGGCGCCGACCGGTCGGGCCGCACGACGATGCGCCCACCCGACAGACCCTTGCCGACGTAGTCGTTGGCGTCACCGAGCAGCCGCAGGGTGATGCCACGCGGCAGGAACGCGCCGAGCGACTGGCCGGCCGAGCCCACCAGGGTGAGGTCGATCGTGTTGTCGTCGAGGCCGTCGGGGTGGGCCTTGGTGACCTCGTGACCCAGCAAGGTGCCGATGGTGCGGTTGACGTTGCGGACCGCCACCTCACCGGTGACCGGCGTCCGGTCGTTGATCGCCTCGCGGGCGATGGTGATCAGGTGGTGGTCGAGGGCCTTCTCGAGGCCGTGGTCCTGCCCGGTGGTGTTGCGCCGGGCCGAGCCATCGGGGCTCTCGACGTCGGTGAAGATCGGCGACAGGTCGAGGCCGGAGGCCTTCCAGTGCTCGATCGCCTTGCGGGCGTCGATGGCCGAGACCTGGCCGACGGCCTCCTCGATGGAGCGGAAACCCAGCGCCGCGAGGTGCTCGCGGACCTCCTGGGCGATGTACTCAAAGAACGTCTCGACGAACTCGGGCTTGCCGGAGAAGCGGGACCGCAGCTCGGGGTTCTGGGTGGCGATGCCGACGGGACAGGTGTCGAGGTGGCAGACCCGCATCATGATGCAGCCCGACACCACGAGCGGCGCCGTCGCGAAGCCGAACTCCTCCGCGCCGAGCAGCGCCGCGATGACCACGTCGCGCCCCGTCTTGAGCTGGCCGTCGCACTGGACGACGATCCGGTCGCGCAGGCTGTTGAGCACCAGCGTCTGCTGGGTCTCGGCCAGCCCGATCTCCCACGGACCACCGGCGTGCTTGAGCGAGGTCAGCGGTGAGGCGCCGGTGCCACCGTCGTGGCCCGAGATGAGCACGACGTCGGAGTGCGCCTTCGAGACACCGGCGGCGACGGTGCCCACGCCGATCTCGGAGACGAGCTTGACGTGGATCCGGGCCTCGGGGTTGGCGTTCTTGAGGTCGTGGATCAGCTGCGCGAGGTCCTCGATCGAGTAGATGTCGTGGTGCGGCGGCGGGCTGATCAGGCCGACGCCGGGGGTGCTGTGCCGGGTCTTGGCGACCCACGGGTAGACCTTGTGGCCGGGCAGCTGGCCGCCCTCGCCAGGCTTGGCGCCCTGGGCCATCTTGATCTGGATGTCACCGGACTTGGTGAGGTAGAGCGAGGTCACCCCGAAGCGTCCCGAGGCCACCTGCTTGATGACCGAGCGTCGCTCGTCGTCCATCAGCCGCTCGACGTCCTCGCCACCCTCGCCGGTGTTGGAGCGCCCGCCGATCCGGTTCATGGCGATGGCCAGCGTCTCGTGGGCCTCCTGGCTGATCGAGCCGTACGACATGGCGCCGGTGTTGAACCGCTTGACGATGTCGGCGATCGACTCGACCTCGTCGATCGGCACGGGCGGCCGGTCCGCCGACTCGGTGAACTCGAACAGGCCCCGCAGCGTCATCAACCGCTCGGACTGCTCGTCCACCCGCTGGGTGTACTGCTTGAAGATGTCGTAGCGCCGCTGCCGCGTCGAGTGCTGCAGCCGGAAGACGGTGTCGGGGTCGAACAGGTGCGGCTCGCCTTCTCGGCGCCACTGGTACTCGCCGCCCACGCCGAGCTTGCGGTGCGGGAGCCGCACCCCGTCCGGCGGGTATGCCGCGGCGTGCCGTGCCGCCGTCTCCGCCGCGATCACGTCGAGCCCCACTCCCCCGAGCTGGGAGACCGTGCCGGTGAAGTACCGGTCGACGAGCTCCTGGGAGAGGCCGAGGGCCTCGAAGACCTGGGCGCCGCGGTAGGACGCGACGGTGGAGATGCCCATCTTGGACATCACCTTGAGCACGCCCTTGCCCAGCGCCTTGATGAGGTTGGCGACGGCCTTCTCGGCGGTGACGCCCTCGATGGCGCCCGACCGCACCAGGTCCTCGACGGACTCCATGGCGAGGTAGGGGTTGACGGCGGCGGCGCCGTAACCGATGAGCAGCGCGACATGGTGCACCTCGCGCACGTCGCCCGCCTCGACGACCAGGCCGACCAGGGTGCGGGTCTTCTCGCGGATGAGGTGGTGGTGCACGGCCGACGTGAGCAGCAGCGACGGGATCGGCGCATAGTCGCGGCCGGAGTCGCGGTCGGACAGGACGACGAAGCGCGCTCCCCCGTCGATCGCCTCGGACACCTCGGTGAAGATCTCCTCGAGCCGCGCGCGCATGGCAGCGGCCCCGCCGGTGACGTCGTAGAGCCCGCGCACCACGTGGGTGGCGTAGCCGGGCAGGTCGCCGTCGGCGTTGACGTGGACGATCTTGGCGAGCGCGTCGTTGTCGATGACCGGGAACGGCAGGACCACCTGGCGAGCGTGCGCCGGCGACGCGGCGAGGGCGTTGCCCTCGGGGCCGATGACCGTGCCCAGAGAGGTGACGAGCTCCTCGCGGATCGCGTCGAGCGGCGGGTTGGTCACCTGGGCGAACAGCTGGGTGAAGTAGTCGAAGACCAGCCGGGGCCGGTCGGACAGCACCGCGATGGGCGTGTCGGTGCCCATCGAGCCCAGCGCCTCGCCGCCGGTGCGGGCCATGGGGGTCAGGAGGATCTTGAGCTCCTCCTGGGTGTAGCCGAAGGTCTGCTGGCGTCGCGCGACGGACGCCGCGGTGTGGACGATGTGCTCGCGCTCGGGCAGGTCGTCGAGGTGGATCAGGCCGGCGTGCAGCCACTCGTCGTAGGGGTGCTGGCTGGCCAGGGACGCCTTGACCTCGTCGTCCGACACGATGCGTCCGTGCTCGGTGTCGACGAGGAACATCCGACCCGGCTGCAGGCGCCCCTTGCGGACCACCCGCGTCGGGTCGAGGTCGAGGACGCCGGACTCAGAGGCCAGCACGACGAGCCCGTCGTCGGTCACCGAGTAGCGACCGGGGCGCAGGCCGTTGCGGTCGAGCACGGCACCGATGAGCGAGCCGTCGGTGAAGGTGACGCAGGCCGGCCCGTCCCACGGCTCCATGAAGGTGGAGTGGAACTCGTAGAAGGCGCGCCGGGACGGCTCCATCTCCTCGTGGTTCTCCCACGCCTCGGGGATCATCATGAGGACAGCGTGCGGCAGCGACCGCCCACCGAGGTGCAGCAGCTCGAGGGCCTCGTCGAAGGACGCCGAGTCGGAGGCGCCCGGCGTGCAGATCGGGAACAGCCGCTCGAGGTCGCCGGGGATGACGTCCGAGACGAGCTGGCTCTCCCGCGCGGACATCCAGTTGCGGTTGCCCTTGACGGTGTTGATCTCGCCGTTGTGGGCGATGAGGCGGTACGGGTGGGCCAGCGGCCAGCTGGGGAAGGTGTTGGTCGAGAACCGCGAGTGCACCAGGGCCAGCTGGGTCTCGAACCGGCGGTCGGACAGGTCGGGGAAGAACGGCTCGAGCTGACCGGTCGTGAGCATGCCCTTGTAGACGAGGGTGCGACAGGACAGCGACGGGAAGTAGACCTCGGTCTCCTTCTCGGCGCGCTTGCGCAGGCAGAACGCGAGCCGGTCCAGGCCGATCCCGACCATGCGGCCCGCCGCGGCCGAGACGAACAGCTGACGGAAGAACGGCATGCAGTCGCGGGCGGTCTGGCCCACCAGCTCGGCCGCGATCGGGACGTCGCGCCAGCCGAGGACGTTGAGGCCCTCCTCGCCGGCGATGGCCTCGATCCGGGCCACGGTCTCGGCGCGCTCGGCCCCGTCCTGCGGGAGGAAGGCCAACCCCACGGCATACGCACCCGACACGGGGAGGTCGAAGTCGACGACCTCACGGAAGAAGGCGTCCGGCACCTGGGTGAGGATGCCCGCGCCGTCGCCCACCATGGGGTCGGCACCCGTCGCACCGCGGTGCTCGAGGTTGCGCAGAGCGGTCAGGGCGTGGTCGACGATGTCGTGACCCGCGCTTCCCCTCATCGTGGCCACGAGGGCGACGCCACAGGCGTCGTGTTCGTGCTCACGGCGGTACAGCCCCGTGTCAGCGGGCTGGGCGGAGAAGCGCGCGAAAGTCACGTTCGGGTCACCGTCCTCGGGGGAAATAGGGCGTCAAGAGGTTCGTGGACGGCCTTGGCCACGGCTTCCGGAAGGATAGCCGTTGGGTCCCCTGTCCCGCTATGTGAGCCGCGTCATTCCGCATGTTGAGACTGTGGCGTCCGCGGAACGGCCACCTCGCGGCGCCTCCCGGACCACACGAGGAGCACGCCGAGCAGGAAGACGACGATGCTCGTCCAGACGTTGACCCGTTGCCCGAGGATGAGGTTGGCGTCGTCCGTGCGCATCTTCTCGATGACGATGCGCCCGATCGGGTAGCCCGCGACGTAGAGCCCGAACACCTGGCCGCGACGCAGCGGGAACCGCCGGTCGACGAGGACGAGGGCAAGCGCGAGGAGCAGGCACCACAGCGACTCGTAGAGGAAGGTCGGGTGGAAGGTGCCCAGCACCACGGCGTTGCCACTGGCGTCGCGCACCGCGTGACCCGCTGACTGGTCCCACTGGTGGATCGTCAGTCCCCACGGCAGGTCGGTGGGGCCGCCGTGGAGCTCGTTGTTGAACCAGTTGCCCCACCGGCCCAGGGCCTGGGCGAGGGCGACCCCCGGAGCGGCCGCGTCGATGAAGTCGAGGAAGGACACCCCGTTGCGCCGGGCGCCGACCCAGGCCCCGAGGGCACCCAGCGCGATGGCGCCCCAGATGCCCAGCCCGCCCTCCCAGACGTACAGGGCCCGGACGGGGTGGCCGCCCTCACCGAAGTACGGCTCCGGGGTGGTGATGACGTGGTAGAGGCGACCACCGACGATGCCGAACGGCACGGCCCAGGCGGAGACGTCGATGGCCATCTCACGGACGTAGCCACGGTCGACGAGCCGCCGACCGGTGATCCAGACCGCTACCACGATCCCCGCGAGGATGCACAGGGCGTAGGCACGCACCGGGAAGGGCCCCAGGTGCCACACGCCGGTGGTCGGGCTCGGGATCGACGTCACGACTCCCACACGCAGGCCCATCAGTCACCTTCCAGCGTTGCCGAGATCGAGTCGAGCGCGCCGCGGTCGAGGTGTCCCACACGGTGTCGCGCTGGGCCGACCGCAGCCCGCAGCAGGCTACGCAGTCATGGTTGGCGATGGTACGGGAGGTCCGGGTAGTGCTCGGCCATCGCCTCCGACAGACACTCCCTGCCCGCCTCGACGCGTGCCCCTTGGGCGTGACCGTCCTTGGCTCCGACGACCTCGCCGAAGCTCGTGCTGCCCCGGACGTCGTAGCCACGCCCCGACATGCACCGTGCCATGGCGTCGGCGAGGAGCGGGGTCATGTGGTCCGGGGTGTCGGCCGTGTGGATGGCCGACACGGGGAACCAGAACCTGGACTCGCAGTCGTCGATCCGGCCGGCCTCGGCGTCGGTCATCTCGACGTCGCGACCCGAGGACGTCGGCGCCGTGCCCTCGCGCCGGTAGGTGTAGATCAGCTCGACGTTGCCCACGGGGTCCAGGACGGGCGTGGACACGGCGAAACCGACCTCTCGGATGCAGCCGGTGTAGCCGTCCCACGCCTGCTGGAGCTCGGTGGTTGTCACGCGGCCGTCGGCGAGGATCTTCCGCTGTGGGGAGCCGGGGTCCAGCCCCTCCACGAGGCGCTGGACGCTCTCCTCCCCCACCCGGTAGTTGCTCGGGGCGTCGTAGGTCGCCAGCTGGGCCGTGCGCGTCGCGGTGGGGGCTTGGGCCCCCGGGCTGCACCCCGCCACGGCCACCGCCACGAGCACGGTGGCGGCGACGGCCCGCAACAGTCGTGCCACCTGATGTCGAACGCCGCTGCGGGCCGTCTCTCCAGTCATCGTCAGAGGACGTAGTTGTACTCGGTGCCGCTCCACTTCTGCAGGGTGTGCGTGGACCTGATGTCGAAGACCGAGTAGTTGCCCGGGGAGATGTCGACGTACGAGCTGCACTGCCCCAGCAGCGAGGAATGGGTCGCGTAGCTGCCGTTCGGCAGGGCGATCTTGGTCTTGACCCTCTTGACGTAGAGCAGGCAGGCGGTGCCCGTCGCGGTGGTCGAGGCGTAGACGAAGTTCCCTGTCCTCCCCCCGCTGCCGTAGTAGTAGTGGAGCGTCCGCTTGGAGTCGTCACCCCGCCACGGGAAGTTCCCCGAGCCGAGCGCGTCCGCGGACGTGGTGTGGGTGCAGAGCACCAGGAGCGCTGTCAGAACGACGCCCAGCGCGAGCCGGATCTTACGGATGCCAAGGTCCCCCATGTTCGTAGTCATGGGTGGAGTATAGGCACACTTGGCTAGATGTGCCTAGGTTTACGGGTGGAACTACGTGGTTGCAGCCTTCACCCGGGCGTCGAGGGCCTCGTTGGTGAAGCCCTTCAGCGGGACGTCCGCACCGTTGAGCCTCAAAGTCGGCGTCCCGGTGACCTTGTCCTTCTCGGACTGGGTCTGCACCGACTCGACGTACTGGTTGTGCGCCTTGTCGGTGTAGCACTTCTGCCAGGTGGTGAGGCCGGCACCGGTGATGCCGGCCTTCTCGGCGAACGACTTGAGGGCCTCGTCGCTGAAGCCCGCGCCCTCCTTCAGCGGCTGTCCGCCCATGGCGGCTGCGTGGTAGTCCATGAACTCGCCCTGGTCGGCCGCGCAGGACGCCGCGTTCGCCGCCCGGTTGGACGAGTTGTTGCCCAGCCTGTCGTCGAGGAAGCTCAGCGTGTGGACGACGAGCCTGACCTTGTCCTGCGCGGCGAGCTCGGCGATCCCGGCCCCGAAGCGGTGCTCGAACTCGGCGCAGATCGGGCACTGGAAGTCCTCGTAGAGGTCCAGCGTCGGGACGCCCGCCGGAGCGTCGGGGTTGACGACGATGCCCGCACCCAGGGCTGGCGCGCCCTTCGGGAGCAACGAGCCACCCGCGGTGGCGGCCTCCTGCTTGTCCTGGCTGCCCGAGATGACCGCGAAGACGGCCACGACGATCACGACCACCGCGACGACGGTGGCGACGACGACCCTGTTGGCGCCGCCACGCTGGGGTGCCGCTGCCTGGATCTTCGCCTGACGGGACGCGTTGCCGCCGGTGGGTGCCGAGGACCTCCTGGCCCTGCGGGATGCACTCTTGCTGGTCATGCGTCGAGCCTTTCGTCGTGCTGGGGGAAGAGGTGCCGCTCGAGGCTCAGGGCCGTCCGCGGGCGCCACACGAGCCACGCGGCAGCGAGCAGCAACCCGACGTCGCGAGCGATCTCCTGCGGGTACTGCGTCTGGGAGGCCGCGATAGTTCCACCCTGGCCGAAACAGCCGCAGTCGATGGACAGCCCACGGGCCCACGCCGACGCGATCCCGATGGTGAAGGCTGCCATCAGCACGCCACTGACGACCGCCGAGGCGCGCGTGAACAGCCCGAGGACGAGCAGGATGCCCACCGCGACCTCGACCACCGGGAGCGCGTAGCCGACGTACYCGGCGACGTCGAACGGCAACAGCTGGTAGGCCCGCACCGCGCGGGCCGACGTCTCGGGGTGGCCGACCTTGAGCAGGCCGGCCGCGAGGACGACGCCCCCGAGCACGAGCCTCAGCACCAGACCGAGGGCGTCGCGCAGCCGCGGGTTCGACACCGGGCGCATGGGCGTCAGCGACCCCGGCGCACGCCGTCGGCGAGCTCCTCGACGAGGCTGCGCAGCGCCTCGAGACCCGCCTGCTCGTCCGCGGCCTCGGTGAGGCAGCGCACGAGGGCCGAGCCCACGATCACACCGTCCGCGTAGGCGGCCACCTCGGCGGCCTGGTCGCCGCCGGAGACACCCAGACCCACGCACACCGGCTTGTCGGTCACCTCGCGCGTGCGACGCACGATGAGCTCTGCGGCGTCCCCCATCGACGTCCGGGCGCCGGTCACGCCCATGTGGGACACGGCATAGACGAAGCCACGACAGTGGCTCGTCACGAAGGCGAGGCGCTGCGGAGTCGAGCTGGGGGCGACCAGGAAGACCCGGTCGAGCCCGGTCTGCTCGCTGGCCTCGATCCACGGGCCGGCCTCGTCGGGGATGAGGTCGGGAGTGATGAGGCCCGCTCCGCCGGCAGCAGCGAGGTCGCGGGCGAACTCCAGCGGCCCGTGGCGCAGGATGAGGTTCCAGTAGCTCATGACCAGCGGCGGCGTGCCGGCGTCGCGCACCGCGCGGGTCGCCCGGAACACGTCACTGACGTGGACCCCGCGCCTGAGCGCCTGGTCCGCGGCGTAGGCGATGACCGGTCCGTCCATCAGCGGGTCGCTGTAGGGCACTCCGACCTCGACGATGTCGACGCCGGCCTGGGCCATCACCACCATCGACTCGATGGAGCCCTCGACGCTGGGGAAGCCCACAGGGAGGTAGCCGACCAGGGCGGCCCGTCCCTCGGCCCGACAGCGCTCGAGGACCTCGCCGACCCCGATGCCAGTGGTCGTGGGGCTCACAGCTGGGTCCTCCCGTCGCCCTCGGCGCGCGGCTCGTCGGCCGTGCCGCTCGGCACCGCCTCGTCGTCGATGAGGCCGAAGTACGTTGCGGCCGTGTGCATGTCCTTGTCTCCGCGCCCGCTGAGGTTGACCAGCAGGAGGGCGTCGGGGCCCAGCTCGGTGCCGACCTCGATGGCCCCGGCCAGGGCGTGCGCGGACTCGAGCGCCGGGATGATCCCCTCGGTGCGGCACAGCAGCTCGAAGGCCCGCATCGCCTGCTCGTCAGTGGCGTAGCGGTACTCGGCCCGGCCACTGTCGCGCAGGTGGGCGTGCTCGGGACCCACGCTCGGGTAGTCGAGGCCGGCCGAGATCGAGTGCGACTCGAGGGTCTGGCCGTCGTCGTCCTGCATGAGGTAGCTGAAGGTGCCGTGCAGGACACCGGGCTCGCTGGCCGCGAACCGTGCTGCGTGGCGGCCGGACTCGACGCCCTCTCCCCCGGCCTCGACACCGACCAGCCGCACGTCGGCGTCGTCGATGAAGCGGTGGAAGATCCCCATGGCGTTGGACCCGCCACCGACGCAGGCGATCACGGCGTCGGGCAGCCGGCCGGTGAGGTCGAGCACCTGGCTCCTCGCCTCGACCCCGATGATCCGGTGGAAGTCGCGGACCATCTCGGGGAACGGGTGCGGCCCGGTGACCGTGCCGAGGATGTAGTGGGTGTTGCCGACGTTGGTCACCCAGTCGCGGAGCGCGTCGTTGATGGCGTCCTTGAGGGTGGCGCTGCCGGTGGGCACGGCCACGACGGTGGCGCCGAGCATCCGCATGCGGGCGACGTTGAGCGCCTGGCGCTCGGTGTCGACCTTGCCCATGTAGACGACGCACTCCAGGCCCATGAGGGCGGCGGCCGTGGCCGTGGCCACCCCGTGCTGCCCCGCCCCCGTTTCTGCGATGACGCGGGTCTTGCCCATCCGCTTGGTGAGCAGCGCCTGCGCCAGGACGTTGTTGATCTTGTGCGACCCGGTGTGGTTGAGGTCCTCGCGCTTGAGGATGATGCGCGCCCCACCGGCGTGCTCGGCGAACCGCGGCACCTCGGTGATGATGCTCGGGCGTCCGGTGTAGGTGCGGTGCAGCCGCTCGAGCTCGCCGAGGAACTCGGGGTCGACCATCGCCTTGCGACGCGCCTCGTCGAGCTCCTCGAGGGCCGGGATCAGCGCCTCCGGGACGTACCGGCCGCCGAACTCGCCGAACCGGCCGGGTCGGGACAGGGGCTCGGGTGTGAGGTCAGGCATGCGGGGCTCCTGCCGCGATGAGGTCGTGTGCGGCGCGACGGGGGTCGCCGTCCCGCACGAGGGCTTCGCCCACGAGGACCGCCCAGGCACCCTCGGCTGCGTAGCGCGCTGCGTCGTCGGGTCCGGCGACCCCCGACTCGGCAACGGCGACGATGCCGGCGGGGATGAGCGGGACGAGTCGCGAGAACGTGTCGGGATCGACGTCGAGGGTCTTGAGGTTGCGCGCGTTGACGCCGATCACGCTGGCCCCGGCGTCGACGGCACGACGCGTCTCGTCCTCGTCGTGGACCTCGACCAGCGCGGTCATGCCCAGGTCTCGCGCAATCCCCTGCATCCGCACCAGGGCGGGCTGCGCCAGGCTCGCCACGATGAGCAGGATGAGGTCGGCGCCGTGCGCCCTGGCCTCGAACAGCTGGTAGTCCTCGACCATGAAGTCCTTGCGCAGCACCGGGATGCGCACGGCCTTGCGGACGGCGTCGAGGTCGTCGAGCGAGCCACCGAACCTGCGCCGCTCGGTCAGGACGCTCACGGCGCTCGCCCCGCCGGCGGCATACTCGCTCGCGAGCGCGGCAGGGTCCGCGATCTCGGCGAGCGCGCCCTTGCTCGGGCTCGACCGCTTCACCTCGGCGATGAGCGAAAGACCCGGGCTGCGCAGCGCCGCCTCGGCGTCCAGCGCGGGAGCAGCTGCGAGCGCCTGCTGCTCGATCACCGCCCGGGGCACGATCGCCTGCGCGTCGGCGAGGTCCTCGCGGACGCCTGCGACGATGCGCTCGAGCACGGTGGGCATGGAGTCAGGCTAACCAGCGGTGCAACGCAGCCCATGCTCGGGTCAGGGGTTGGACCGGTCGCTGGCACCGTCGAGGGACCCGGCCGCGCTCGCCGCCCTGCTGTGCCGCGGGGCGGCTACTTGATGCCGACCTCGGGCTTGGTGCTGTCGGGGGCGTCCGGGCCGTCGATCGCCTTGGCGCCGTAGCCGGCCAGGCTGAGGACCTTGCCGGCGACCGCGCCGAGGATGCAGACCGCGATGCCGACCCAGAACAGCAGGTGGCTCGTCACGGCCACGCCGAGCGAGGCCAGCGCGGACCCGACGAGGATGATGCCGACACCCGTCCACGCGGCGACGCTGTGGCCGTGGTCTTCGTGGATCTCGTGCTCTGCCATGGTTCGTGCGCTCCTGTGGTGGGGGCTGTCGTCGTGGGCCGGTGCGGGGAGTGGCCGGTCCCGCGGGGGCTCGGGGCCCATTCTGGCAGGTGTCGGCCGTTCAGGTCCGCAGGGCTGCGCCAGCGGGTTCCGTGGGCCGGGGAGGTCGGGCTGTCAGCCGTCGCGCCAGGGGGATTCGCCCGTGGGGTCGTCGCCGGCGTCGAGGCGGTCCCAGTCGCTCGCGACCCGTTGCCCACGCGCGCCGGTGCTGGTCGTGCCCGGGGTCTCGTAGCGAGCGCTGAGGCCGCGCCATCCCCGGGCGCCCACCCAGCCGCCGGCGGCGGCCACCACCGCGAGCAGGCCGGCGACGAGGGCAAGCCAGGGCCAGGCCGTGACGCTCGCGTGCGTCTCGACGGTGCCCGTGCGACCCGTCGAGCGTGCTGCGACGCTGCCGAGGGCGCCGGAGGGGTCGAACAGCACCATCGCGGCGAGCCCGGACTCGGCGAGCCCGGCCAGCGCCAGCACGGCGAGGGTGATCCGTCGGACCAGCGGACCCGACGTCGTGCTGGCCAGCGCGGCGGCCGCGGCCACCAGCGCGAGGGCGACGACCCCGGAGGCCACCTCTCCCCCGCTGCCGGTGATCCGGCTGGCTCCGAGCACCGCGTCGTCGACCGTGCCGGTCACCCAGGTGCGCGACCCACCAGCGAGCAGGACCCCCGCGGCGACGAGCGAGAGCAGCACGACGAACGCCTTCGAGGTGGGCTTGAGCCGGTTCATCGGACGGTCCTCATGGCTGCGGCGGTGGCCACGGCCCGCAGCGCGGCGGCGGCCTTGTTGACGGTCTCCTCGAACTCGGCCGTGGGCAACGAGTCGGCGACGATGCCCGCACCCGCCTGCACGTGGGCCTGCCCGTCCTTGACGACAGCGGTGCGGATGGCGATGGCCATGTCGAGGTCGCCGTGGAAGTCGAGGTAGCCGACCACGCCGCCGTAGACGCCGCGACGGCTGGGCTCGTAGTGCTCGATCAGGCTGAGGGCCCGCGGCTTGGGTGCCCCCGACAGCGTGCCGGCCGGGAACGTCGCGACGAGGACGTCGTAGGCCGTGTGCCCGGGGTTCAGCTGTCCGACGACGGTGGACTCGAGGTGGGTGACGTGCGAGTAGCGCCGGACGTTCATGAACTCGACGACGTCGACCGTGCCGGGCTCGCAGACCCGCTGCAGGTCGTTGCGACCGAGGTCGACGAGCATCACGTGCTCGGCGCGCTCCTTGGGGTCTGCGAGCAGGTCCTCGGCGAGCCGCTGGTCGTCCTCGGGCGTCTTGCCCCGCGGGCGCGACCCTGCGATCGGGTGGGTGATCGCCCGTCGGCCGGTCACCTTGACCAGCGCCTCGGGTGAGCTGCCCACGACGTCGTAGGTCGTGCCGTCGCCGGCCGGGAGCCGCAACAGGTACATGTACGGGCTCGGGTTGCTGGACCTCAGGGCGCGGTAGACGTCGAGGGCGTCGGCCTCGCACGGCGTCGAGAAGCGCTGGGACAGCACGACCTGGAACACCTCACCGGCGCGGATGTCCTCCTTGGCCTGCTCGACCATGTCCTCGAACTCTGCCTGCGCCAGGTTGCTGCGCACCTGCGCCCGGGCGTCGTCGAAGGCCACCGGGTCGACGGTCGCCACGGTGCTCGGCGCGGCAGCGGCGAGGTCGCTCGTCATGGCGTCGAGCCGGGACACCGCGTCGGCCCAGGCGTCCTCGACCCGCTCGTCGGTGGCGTCGTAGTTGACGGCGTTGGCAACCAGCAGCAGCGACCCGTCGGCGTGGTCCAGCACGGCGAGGTCGGTCGCCAGCATCATCGAGATCTCGGGCAGGCCCAGCTCGTCGGGCGTCGTCGCGGGGACCTTCTCCCAGCGCCGGACCGCGTCATAGCTGATGGCGCCGACCATGCCCCCCGTGAGTGGCGGGAGCCCCTCGATCGGGTCGGTGGCGAGGGCTGCCACGGTGTCGCGCAGGGCGTCGAGCGGGCTGCCTTCGGTCGGGACGCCCACCGGCGGCTCACCGACCCAGTGCGCCTGGCCGTCCACCTCGGTCAGGGTGGCGCGGCTGGCTGCCCCCACGATCGAGTAGCGCGACCAGACGCCTCCGTGCTCCGCCGACTCGAGCAGGAAGGTGCCGGGAGCGTCCTTGGCCAGCTTGCGGTAGACCCCGACCGGCGTCTCGGCGTCGGCCATCAACCGGCGGACGACGGGGATCACCCGGCGGTCGCGCGCGAGGATCGCGAAGGTCTCGAGGTTCGGCCAGGTGGTGCCGAAGGAGAGGTCGGGGGCGACGTCGCTCACGCCTCGCCCGCCTCGGGGTCGCGGTGGTCGGTGTCGCGGCCACCGGCGGCACCCGCACTGACTGCGCGCAGGTCGCCGGCGTCGAAGCAGGTGCGGTCGCCGGTGTGGCACGCCGCGCCCTCCTGGTCGACGCGGACCAGCAGTGCGTCGCCGTCGCAGTCCAGCGCCACCGAGTGGACCAGCTGCACGTGCCCACTGGTGTCGCCCTTGCGCCAGTACTCCTCGCGGCTGCGCGACCAGAACGTCACGCGTCCCTCGCTGAGGGTGCGGCGCAGCGCCTCGTCGTCCATCCAGCCCAGCATGAGCACCTCTCCGGTGTCGTACTGCTGCACGATCGCGGCGACGAGGCCCTGGGCGTCACGCTTGAGTCGCGCGGCGATGGCCGGGTCGAGCACTGCTGGGGAGGTCACCCGCGACATTCTGCCGTGTCGCGTGCGGGGGCCGTCGCCCACGTCCGCCAGGGGGTGCGGTGTCAGCCGCGCTGCTGTGCGGCCCACGAGGCGTGCAGCCCGGCATAGACGCCGCCCTGGCGCACGAGCACCCGGTGCGGGCCGCGCTCGACGACGCGCCCCCGGTCGACGACGACGACCTCGTCGGCGGCCTCGGCCGTCGACAGCCGGTGCGCGATGGCGATGGACGTGCGCCCGCGGGTGAGTCCCTCGAGGGCGCGCTGCAGCCGGACCTCGGTCGACGGGTCGACCGCAGACGTGGCCTCGTCGAGGACCAGCAGGTCGGGGTCGGCGAGGTAGGCGCGGGCCAGGGCCACCAGCTGCCGCTCCCCCGCCGAGAGGGACTCGCCCCGCTGACCGACCTCGGTCGCGAGCCCGTGCGGCAGCCCTGCCAGCCAGGCGTCGAGGCCCAGCTCGGTGATGGCCAGCTCGACGTCGTCGGCGGTGGCATCGGGTCGGCCGAACCGGACGTTCTCGAGCAGCGTGGCGTCGAAGAGGAACCCCTCCTGCGGAACCATGACGACCCGCTCGCGCAACGACGAGAACCGCACCCGGCGCAGGTCGACGCCGTCCACCCGAACCGTGCCCTCGGTCGGGTCCATGAGCCGCGTGAGCAGCTTGGCGAGCGTCGACTTGCCCGAGCCGGTCTCGCCCACGACCGCGATCCGCGACCGCGGCGCGATGGACAGGGACACGTCGTGCAGCACCGTGTCGCCGCCGGGGTAGGCGAACGAGACCCCGTCGAAGTCGACCGTGATCGGGCCACGGGGCAGGACCTCGCCCTCGTCCCCGGGGTCGGCGACGTCGGCCGGGGTGTCGATGACGCCGATGACGCGGCGCCAGCCGGCGACGGCGTTCTGGAGCTCGTTGAGGATCTCGGTGGCCTGCTGCACCGGCTGGGTGAACAGGTTGACCAGGAAGGTGAAGGCGAGCAGCTGGCCGAGCGTCAGGTCGCCCCGCGCGGCCTGGACCGTCCCCACGACGAGCACGACGGCCAGCGTCAGGCCGGCCACGAGCTGGCCGGAGGAGAACGCGACCACCGACCGCACCTGGGCGGCGATCGAGGCGGCGCGGTGCCGCTCGATCGCCTGGTCGATGCGCTCGCCGGTGCGGCCCTCGACGCCGTACGCCCGGATCGTGGCCGCACCGACGACGGACTCCGACACCGCCGCCAGCAGGTCGCCGACGCGCTCGCGGACCACCGTGTAGGCCCGTCCGACGACCTTCTGGAAGCGCCGGATGACGAACAGCAGTGGCACGAAGCAGAGCCAGACGACCGCGGTCAGCAGCGGGCTGTAGACGAACATCAGCCCCGTGGCGACGGCGATCTGGCCGAGGCTGAGGATCAGGATGATCCCGCCGAACTGCACGAACTGGCTGATGGTGTCGACGTCCGAGGTCACGCGGCTGACCATCGACCCGCGGCGCTCGGTGTTCTGGGTCAGCATCGACAGGTCGTGGATGTGGCGGAAACCCCTGAGCCGCAACGTCGCCAGCCCCGACTCGGAGGCGCGGAAGAGGCGCACGTTCACGCCATACGCGCACACGGCGGTGAGGGCCACGGCCACGAGCGCCAGGAGGCAGTAGCGCCACACGAGGGCGGCGTCGACGCCGCCCTCGGCGAGCAGGCCGTGGTCGGTGGTCTGCTGCACGACGAGCGGCACGACGACGCGACCGACCGTCGTGACGGCCGCCAGGGCGAGGGTCACGCCCAGCCCGCGCCGCAGCTCGGGCGACAGGTCGAGGCCGCGGCGCAGGGTGGCCCACGTGCCCAGGCTGGAGGTCGCCTCGATCGCGGTGCTCACGGGGTCATCGCCTCCTCCTCGTCGGCCGCCACCGCGGCGCGCTCGGCAGCCTCGCGGGCGTATGCCGTGACGAGGCGTTCGTAGCCCTCGCACCGCTCGCGCAGCTGCTCGTGGGTGCCGTGGTCGACGACACGACCGGCTTCGACGTAGACGATGTCGTCGGCCAGGGTGATGGTGGACATCCGGTAGGCGACGACGAGCACCGTCATGCCGTTGCTCGTCTCGCGCAGGCCCCGCAGGATGGCCAGCTCCACGGCCGGGTCGACGGCGCTCGTGGCGTCGTCGAGGACGAGCAGGCGGGGCCGTCGGATGATGGCCCGCGCCAACGCGACCCGCTGCCGCTGGCCGCCGGAGAGGGAGGCGCCGCGCTCCCCGACCCTCGTGTCCAGGCCGCCGGGCAGCTCGCGCACGAAGCCGGTCGCCTGGGCGATCTCGAGGGCGGCCCAGACCTCCTCGTCGGTGAAGTCCGCGCCGAGCGTGACGTTGCCGCGCACCGTGTCGTCGAACAGGAAGGTCTGCTGCGGCACGAGGGTCGCAACCGAGGCGACCCCGCCCTTGGCGACCTCGCGCAGGTCCAGCCCGTCGAGGGTGACGACACCCTGGTCGGGGTCGACGAGCCGGAGGGTGAGGTTGGTCAGGGTCGACTTGCCCGAGCCGGTCGGGCCCACGAGGGCCGTCGTCGACCCCGCCGGCACCTCGATGGTGACGCCGTGGATCGCCTGGAAGGACGACACCCCGCCCGTCTCGTCGATGACCTCGTAGGAGTAGTCGACGGCGTCGAGCCGGGGCGTCGATGCCGCGCGCCCCGGCACGTTGCTGCTGCCGAACTCGAGCTCGCCGCGCGCCGTGAGGACCGCGTCGACGCGGTCCCATCCGACGACGGTGCGCGGCAGCTCGCCAAGCACCCAGCCGAGTGCGCGCACCGGGAAGGCGAGGACCGAGATGAGGTAGGCGACCTGGACGACCGCGGCCGGCTCGAGGTTGCCGTTCGCCACCTGCTGGGTGCCGACGGCGAGGACCGCGAGGGTGCCGAGCGTCGGGATGGCCTCGATCACGGGGTCGAAGGTGCCTCGCGTGCGACCGACCTCGATGTTGGCTGCCTGCAGCCGCCGGGTGACCTCCTCGAACCGGGCGGCCTCCTGCTCCTCGCGACCCATGGCCTTGACGACCAGGGCTGCCTCGAACGACTCGTGAGCCACCTCGCTCACCTCGGCGCGCAGCTGCTGGGCACGTGCCACGCGGGGCGACATCGCCCGCTGGAAGACCATGTTGGCGAGGAACAGCGCCGGGAAGACCGTCAGGCCGATGATCGCCATGACCGGGTCGACGAGCACCATCTGGACGATGCCGGCGACGAGCATGATGATGACGCCGATCGCCATGGGCAGCGGTGCGAAGACGTTCCAGGTTGCCTCGACGTCCGCGTTCGCGTTCGACAGCAGCTGGCCCGACGGGTGCCGGTGGTGCCACGACAGGGGCAGTCGGAGGTATTGCCGCGTGACCTCGCGCCGGAAGCCCGCGGCGACGTTGTACATCGTGCAGCCGGCCGCGATGCGGCGGATGACGACGCCGACGACGTTGATGACGACGACCCCGGCGACCCAGCCGAAGATGGTCCACAGCTGGCCCCGGGTCACCTCGCCGGCGTCGACCGCGGGCTGGATCTGCTCGCGCGTCACCTTGCCGATGGCCCACGCCGTGAGGACCGTCATGACGCCGTAGAGGGCGCTGCCGGCGACGGCGAAGGCGAACCAGCGTGGCTCGCGGCGGACCCCGACCCAGACGATCCGCAGGCTGCGCCCCAGCGACGGCGCAGCATCGGCTGACGCGTCGAGGGACACTGCGGACCTCCGGATCTGGGTGGGAAGCACAACCTTCTCACGGGGCGGCATGATGGCCGCATGCCGACCTCCTCCCCCGCCGACAGCCACCTCGCCCGGCTCGCCCGCGACCAGCTGTGCGACACCTTCGTCGCGGTCGGCCCGGACGCCCCGACCCTGTGCTCGCCGTGGAGGACCGCCGAGCTCGCCGCGCACCTGGTGATCCGCGACCGGCGGCCCGACCTCGCCGGCGGGACGTGGGTGCCGCTGCTCGCCTCCCGCACCGAGGAGGGCATCGCGGCGTATGCCGCGAAGCCGTGGTCTGAGCTCGTCGAGCTCGTGCGCGAGGGGCCGCCGGTGTGGTCGCCCGCGCGGGTGGCGAGCATCGACGACGTCGTCAACTTCGTCGAGTTCTTCATCCACCACGAGGACGTGCTGCGCGGCGACGAGCAGGTCGGACCGCGCCGCGAGGTCTCGGTCCGCGAGCAGAAGGCGCTGTGGAAGACGCTGAAGCGGATGGGCAAGATCTTCTTCCGGCGCAGCCCCGTCGGGGTGGTGCTGGAGCGGCCGGGAGGCAAGACCCTCACCGTCCGGGGCGGCACCGAGCTGGGCACCGTGATCCTGCGCGGCGAGCCCACCGAGCTCGTGCTCGCGGCATACGGGCGGCGGAGGGTGGCCGACCTCGAGGTGACCGGCGCCCCGGAGGCCGTGGCGGCTCTCTGGGCGGCTCCCCTCGGGCTGACCTGAGGCCCCAGCTGTCCCGGTGAGGCGTGCCGCGGTGTCCCTGTGCGGTGGGACATCCGGCCCACGACCGTGGTGACACCACCGAAGAGCCCATCCGGGCCCGACCAAGGAGTCACCATCGTGAGCACCACCGAGACCATCCACCACACCCTCGTCCGCGACGACGTCACCGCGTCCCCGGACCCGACCTCCCCCGCCAGCCGTCGCGGCCACGGCCGCCTCTGGGCGCTCGCCGGACCCCTCGCGGGGCTCGCCGCGGCGGCCGGCTCCATCGTCGCCGACCTGGGCAACCCGGTCTACGACCCGGCCACGTCCGGCGACGCGGCGCGCATCGTCGAGGGGCTCGCCCAGCACCGCGTCGCCCTGACCGTCTTCCACGTCCTCACGGCGGCCGCGGCCCTGCTGCTGCTCGTCTTCGGCGCTGGGCTGGTCCGCCGCCTGCGGGCCACCCTCCCGGCGGACAGCATGCTGCCCACGCTCGCGGGAGCCGGCGCCGTCGTGACGTCGGCGGTGCTCCTGGTGGGCACCGGCCTGGACACCGAGGTCGTCGAGGCAGTCGGCCGGCCCGAGAGCTTCGTCGACGAGACGGCAGCCCTCTACGCGCACTGGATCGGGACCATCCCGTACCTGTGGACGGCCGTCGGGCTCACCGGTCTCGCGATCGGCTGGGCCGCCCTGCGCCACCGCGCCGTCCCGCGCTGGATCGGCGTGGCCGGTCTCGTCCTCGGCGGGCTGACCGCAGTCGCGGGGGTCTCGCCGCTGGAGTACATCGCTAGCCTCCCCGGCCAGCTCGCCGTCATCGTCACCGGGCTCGGGTTCGCCCTCGGAGACCGTGCCTTCCGGCGCGGCGACCGTGCCGAAACCACCCACGACGCGGCCTGACCGAGGACATGATCTCCCTGTGACGACGGCAGACGCCTCCCCGACCCGGGCAGCCCACCGCCGCCAGCACGTCCTGCTCGGACTGCTGGCGGCGGCGGGCGTCGGCGTGTTCACGGCCACGGTGGCCCTCGCCGGCCAGGTGTCCCGTGCGCAGCGGGAGTCCTACGGCATCTCGCTGTCCCCGGGATGGGACTCGGGCATCAACGGCCTCGTGCTGCTCCTGCTCGGCCTCGTCGTGCTCTGGCGCGAACGGGGTCAGGTCGTCGGCCGGGTCATGGTCGTGTTCGGCCTGTTCTGGCTGCTCGTCGGGCTCTGCGACGCGTATGACGGGTGGGCCCTGAGGGACGCGCCACCCGCCGCAGCCGGGGCCCAGCTCGCGTTGTGGTTCTCCGGCCGGTTCGGCAGCTTCCTGCTGGTGGGGGTGCCCCTGTTGCTGCTGCTCTATCCCACGGGGCGGTTCCTGCCGGGGGCGTGGGGCCACGTCAGCCGGTTCAGCTTCGGGAGCGTGCTTGTCTGGGCGACGGCCGTCACGCTGCTGCCCGGTGGCCTCAGCAGCCAGCCGGGCACCGTCGGCGGCCTCGACTACGACGCCGGCACGCTGCCGGTCGACCCCCGCCTCGGAGACGCCGTCGCGAACGCCCTGGGCGTCGTCGCCCTCGCAGGGGCCCTGGCCAGCGTGGCCGTCGTCTGGCACCGACACCGCCGGTCGACAGGCCTGGAGCGCAAGCGGATCCGCTGGCTCCTGTGGGCTGCCACCACGGTCGTCGGGCTGTTCCTCGCGGCCACGGTCGTCCCTCTGGGCACCCGCGCCCAGGACGTGCTCTTCGCCGTGGGCGTCCTGCTCCCGGCCGTGGCGCTCACGATCGGCCTGGTGCGGCCCGAGGTGGTCGCCGTCGACGAGCTGCTGTCGAGCACCCTGGTCCACGGGCTCACGTCCGTCGTCGTGGTCGCGGTCGACCTGCTCGCCCTGGCCCTGCTCACGAGCCTGCTCGGCGAGCGCCTCGACCAGCGCACCGTGGTCCTGCTCGTCCTCGCGCTCGCCGCCCTCGTCTACTGGCCGCTGCGGCACCTGCTCGTGGAGCGGGTACGGCGCCTCGTCTTCGGCACGCGCGACGACCCCTACGACGTCATGGCCGCTCTCGCGTCGCGGCTCGAGTCCGCGGCCGAGGGGTCCGGCCAGCTCGCCGCCGTCGCGGACGCCGTGGCCCGCGCCTTCGGCGTGGCGTACGTGCGGGTCGAGGTCGACCGCCCCGGCGCTGAGCGCATCGTCGCCACCCACGGGACCGCACCCCAGGCGCTGCGGACGCTGCCCATCTCGTTCCGTGACGCCGTGGTCGGCCGGATCGTGCTGCCGCGTGACGGCATCCGCGCCCGGTTGTCGCGCCGCGACGAGGCCCTGCTCGGCGACCTCGTCCGGCAGGCCGCCCTGGCCTCACGCAGCGCCCGGCTCGCCGAGGAGCTCCAGGACAGCCGCGAGCGGCTCGTGCTGGCCCGTGAGGAGGAGCGCCGTCGCATCCGGCGCGACCTGCACGACGGCCTGGGCCCGGCCCTGAGCGGTGTCGTCTTCCGGATCGAGTCGGCTCGGCTCGTGGTGGCGGACGACCCGGCCGCCGCCGACCGCGGTCTCGAGGTGGCCCGTACGCAGGTCCAGGACGTCATCGCCGACGTCCGGCGCCTCGTCCACGACCTACGCCCGCCCGCCCTGGACGACCTCGGGCTGCTCGGCGCCCTCAGGCAGCAGGCGAGCGTGCTCACCGCCCCCGGCTTCGGCGTCCACGTGGAGGCGGGCGACGACGTCGGCGACCTCCCCGCCGCCGTGGAGGTGGCGGCATACCGGGTCGTCGGGGAGGCCGTCACCAACGCCGCCCGGCACGCGCGGGCGAGCCGGTGCGACGTCGTGCTCAGCACCCAGGACACCCACCTGCACGTCGAGGTGCGCGACGACGGGGTCGGCGTGCCGGCCACGGCCGTCGCCGGGGTCGGGCTGGTGTCGCTGCGCGAGCGCGTGGCCGAGCTCGGCGGCCGGGCCGAGGTCATCTGTCCACCCGGGGGCGGCACCACCGTCCGCGCCTGGCTTCCCCTGAGGAGCTCGTCGTGACCGAACCACCCGGTGACACCGTCGCGGGTCCCATCCGCGTCGTCCTGGCCGACGACCACCAGATCATGCGCGACGGGCTCGTGGCCCTGCTCGACGCGCTGCCCGGTATGGAGGTCGTCGGCACGGCGTCCGACGGGCGCGAGGCGATCCTGACCGCCCGCGAGACCGAGCCCGACGTGGTCGTGATGGACATCCAGATGCCCCACCTCGACGGGATCGAGGCGACCCGGCAGGTCATGGCGGCCCGCCCCGAGACCGCGGTCGTCATCCTCACGATGAACGAGGACGACGACACATCATGGGTGCCCTGCGCGCCGGCGCCCGCGGCTACCTGCTCAAGGGGTCGTCGGCCGCCGAGGTGCAGCAGGCGATCCGTGCGGCTGCCGGAGGCGGCATGGTCTTCGGGGCCTCGCTCGCGGCGCGCATCGCCGACTTCCTCTCGGGCCAGCCGTCCGTGCCCGACGTGGTCTTCCCCCAGCTGACGGACCGGGAGCGGCAGGTGCTCGACCTGCTCGCGGCGGGGCGGTCCAACGCCGACATCGCGCGGCTGACGTTCCTGTCCGACAAGTCGGTCCGCAACGCCGTCTCGGCGATCTACGGCAAGCTGCACGCGGCGGACCGCGCCGACGCCATCATCAAGGCGCGTGACGCCGGGCTGGGTCGCGGGTGACGTCGGCAGGGACGGCGGGGGCGGTCTGACGGTCCGCCGTCAGCGGACGACGACGCCGTCGGCGCGCAGGGCGTCCTTGACCTGACCGATGGTGAGCTCACCGAAGTGGAAGACGCTCGCGGCGAGCACCGCGTCGGCCCCCGCGTGCACGGCCGGGGCGAAGTGGTCGAGCGCCCCCGCTCCCCCGCTCGCGATCAGGGGGATCGACACCTCACGCCGGACGAGCTCGATCAGCTCGAGGTCGAAGCCGTCCTTGGTGCCGTCGGCGTCCATCGAGTTGAGCAGGATCTCACCCGCACCGAGGTCGGCCGCTCGCGCACACCACTCCACGGCGTCGATCCCGGTGCCGGTCCGCCCTCCGTGGGTGGTGACCTCGAAACCGGTGACCAGCGCGCCGGACTCGTCGCGGCGGCGCCGGACGTCGGCGGACAGCACGAGCACCTGCGACCCGAACCGCCCCGCGATCTCGCTGATGAGCTCCGGACGCGCGAGCGCAGCCGTGTTGACCCCCACCTTGTCCGCGCCGGCCCGCAGCAGCCGGTCGACGTCGTCGGCGCTGCGGACTCCCCCACCCACCGTCAGCGGGATGAACACCTGCTCGGCGGTCCGGCGCACCACGTCGTACGTCGTCTCGCGGTTGCCGCTGCTCGCGGTCACGTCGAGGAAGGTGAGCTCGTCGGCACCCTGCTCGCCGTAGGCCCTAGCCAGCTCCACCGGGTCACCCGCGTCACGCAGGTTCTCGAAGTTGACGCCCTTGACCACACGGCCCGCATCGACGTCGAGGCAGGGGATCACGCGGGTCGCCACAGTCACCCGGAAAGCCTATCGATCTAGGCTGGAGCCATGAGCGCCGACCGATCTGCGGACCATGTCGCGCGCATCGTCGCCCTCGTCGACGCCTCGGAACCCCGTGCCGGGTCCGCCCAGCTGGTCTGCATCGACGGGCCGAGCGGCGCGGGCAAGACCACCCTCGCCCGCGACGTCGCGGGCGCGCTGAGCGCACCGACCGTCCACATGGACGACCTCTACCCGGGTTGGGACGGGCTGCGCGCGGGCACCCACCGTGCCCACGAGTGGGTCGTGTCCTCGCTGCTGGCCGGGCGGCCTGTGCGCTACCGCCGGTGGGACTGGGCGGCCGAGGCGTATGCCGAGTGGGTGCAGCTGCCCGCCGCCGACGTCGTGGTGCTCGAGGGCTGCGGGTCCGGTGCCCTGCCTGCCGGTGGAGCCGCCTCGGTGCTCGTGTGGGTCGAAGCCGACGAGGCCGTGCGCCGTTCCAGGGGCATTGCCCGCGACCCCGGTTTCGCCGCCTACTGGGACCTATGGGCGGCCCAGGAGCGACGGCTCTACGACGCCGACCGCACCTGGGAGCGCGCCGACGTGTTCATCGACACGACGTCAGGCAAGGTGGCCTGACTCGCCGGCTCCGGCCGGTATCGTCCCCAGGCACAAAGGCGGCACGGGGACGACGGAGGACGGGTATGGACAGCTGGGTCGACACTGCCCCGGCGGTGCTGCGTTCGTGGGGCTGGATCGTCGTGTTGGTGGTCATCTTCGTCGTCATCTACCGGACCGGGTTCGGGGGTTCCGGACGAAGCACGTCGGCTGGGGTCGGCTGCCTGGCGGCGGTAATCATCACGCTGCTGTTCTTCGCGATCGTCATCTTCTGAGCCTGCGGCCCTGAGCCCGGGCCTGAACCCAGGGTCCTCCCCCACGCCGACGGGGACCGGCGTGGCGCCCTTGCGGCAGAACGATCCGAGCAGCGACATAATCGGCCCATGGAACCCGCAGACATGATGGCGGCGGTCACGGAGTCGATGGAACAACGCACCGGCCGCTCGCTCACGGCCTGGGTCGAGGCCGTCAAGGCTGCCGGCCTCGACCCCCTCGACCAGCGGGTGGTGCGGGCCTGGCTCAAGGACGTCCACGGCATACCCCAGAACTCCCAGTGGGCGATCGCGGACGCGGCCGCGACGGCGGCGGGCTGGCAGCGACCGGACGTCGACAGCTACACCGATGCCCTGTATGCCGGGAAGAAGGCGCACCTGCGCCCCATCCACGACGCGGTGGTGACCCTCGCGGAGGGGCTGGGGGACGACACGCAGCGCGAGGGACGCGGCTCCTACATCCCCGTCGTGCGCCGGACGCAGTTCGTCGCGGTGGCGCCCGGCCCGAAGGACACGGTGCGCGTCGGGTTCCGGTTCCGCGAGACGCCACCGGATGACGAGCGGCTCGAGCCCGCCAAGGGCTTCGCCCAGGCGACGCACTGGCTGCACCTGCCGAGCGACGTCGACGAGGACGACCTCCGCTCGCTCGAGCCGCTGCTCGAGGCCGCCTACCTGCAGAACGGCTGAGGTGGGCGCGGCCGAGGGCCTGGCGGCCCGCGCGGCGCAGCGCTCGAGGACGGAGGCCACCGCCCGCACCCGACGCGCCCTGGGCCGGATGTTCTTCATCGTGCAGTGCGGCCTCGGGGCCGCGGCCGCCTGGTGGGTCGCGTCCGACCTGCTGGCGCACCACCGGCCGTTCTTCGCACCCGTGACGGCGATCATCTGCCTCGGCATGTCGTTCGGCCAGCGCCTGAGGAGGGTGGCCGAGGTGATGATCGGCGTGGCCGTCGGGGTGTTCACCGGCGACCTGTTCGTGCACCTCTTCGGCAGCGGCACCTGGCAGATCGTCGTGGTCGTGGTGGTGGCGATGACCATCGCGGCCCTGCTCGGCGCCGGCATGCTGCTCATCACGCAGGCCGGGGTGCAGTCGGTCATCGTCACGACGCTGGTCGCCGCGCCCGGGCAGGCGTTCACCCGCTGGATCGACGCGGTGGTCGGCGGTGTGGTGGCCCTGGTGTTCACGCTGGTCGCCCCTGCCTCCTCGATGCGCCGTCCGCGACAGCAGGCCTCCGCCGTGGTCGCGGAGCTCAGTGCCGTCCTGCGCGACACGGCGACGGCGCTGCGCAGCCGGGACTCCGACCTCGCCTCGGCGACGCTGGCCCGGGCGCGGGCGTCCGAGGGCATGCTCGACGAGCTGCGGGCGCTGTCGGCCGAGGGGATCGCGGTCGTGCGGCTCTCGCCGTTCCGACGCCGGCACCTGCCGGGCGTCCAGGCCATCGCCGACCTGCTCGAGCCGCTGGACCGGGCCATCCGCAACCTCCGGGTCCTGGTCCGGCGCGCCGCCATCGCGACCTGGCGCGAGGAGACCGTCCCCACGGCCTACCTCCACCTGCTCGACGCGCTCTCCCAGACCACGCAGGACATCGCGAACGAGCTGGGCGAACGCCGCCTGCCGGTGAACGCGCGCACCGGTCTGCACCAGATCGGCGAGCTGAGCGCGGTCATCGACCCGTCGTCCGGGCTGTCTGGCGAGGTGATGCGCGCCCAGATCAGGTCGATGGTCGTCGACCTGCTGATGCTGACGGGCCTGCCCTACACCGAGGCCCGCGACATGGTGCCCGAGTCCATGAGCAACACGGACGACTGACAGACTGGCGGCGATGTCAGCCCGCCGCCCCCACGCCCCGCACCTGCCCCCGACGTGGGTGATGGCCCTGGCGCTCGTGGCCGTCGCGGCCAACCTGCGCACCGCGCTGGCGAGCGTGCCACCGCTCACCGCGTCGATCGCGGGCGACCTCGGGCTGTCCAACACGGCGTTGGGTGCGCTGACCACGCTGCCGGTCCTGTGCATGGGGGTGTTCGCTCCCACGGCCCAGCGCGTGGCCGCCCGGCTCGGCGCGGCCCTCGCGGTGGAGATCGCCATCGGGTGCGTCGCGGTGGGGCTCCTCGCCCGGTTCGCCGGCGGCCAGACCTGGCCGTTGTATGCCGGGACGTTCGCCGCCGGGGTCGGGATCGCCCTGGGCGGGACCCTGCTGCCCGGTCTGGCCAAGGAGCTGTTCCCGCCGGAGCGCGCGGGACTGGTGACCGGGCTCTACATGCTCTCGATGATGGGCGGCGCCGGAGCGTCCTCCGCGCTGGCGGTGCCGCTCGAGGGGTGGCTCGGCTCGTGGCAGGCCTCGCTGGGGTCGTGGGCCTTCCTGGCCCTCGTCGGCGCCCTCGCGTGGGTCCCGGTGGTCACCGGTCACGCCCGCCACCGCGCCGCCCAGACGGAGCTCGCCGGCCGGGGGCAGCTGCCGTGGAAGCACGTCACCGCCTGGCTCGTGGCGACCTACCTGACGATCCAGTCGATCGAGTTCTACTCGACGCTGGCGTGGCTGGCGCCGTCGTACACCGCACGCGGCTGGGACCCGACGCACGCCGGCTACCTGCTGTCGGTGTTCACCGCCGCCCAGCTCGTCTCGGGGCTGCTGGCCCCTGCACTCACGGACCGCATCCATGACCGTCGCGTGCTGCTGGCGGCCGCCTCGGTGCTCGGCCTGGTGGGGCAGGCCGGCCTGTGGCTGGCGCCGACCGCAGCGCCCTGGATGTGGGCGCTGGTGCTCGGCTTCGGGCAGGGGGCCGCCTTCGCGCTCGGCCTGGTGCTCATGGTCGACTACGCGGTCACTCCCGCCGCCAGTGCCCGGCTCGCGGGCATGGCGTTCTTCTTCAGCTACAGCCTCGCCTCTGCCGGGCCGGCCACGATGGGCGCCATCCGCGACGCCACCGGAGGCTTCACCACGGTCTGGATGACCCTCACCCTGCTGATGCTCGGCCAGATCGCGGTGTCGCTGCGCTTCACCCGAGGGCTGACCAAGGTCGAGTGACGCTAGCCCGGCGTGACGTCGGGGCTCGTGGCAGCAGGCCCGAGCGCCTGGACCAAGGCGGCCAGGCGCCCTGCCTCGGCGCGGCCGAACCCGCCGTCGGCCTTCTGGATGGCCATGACCGCGAGGGACTCCGTGTCGTCGAGCTCGAGGGTCAGCCACGGGTCGCCGCCGGAGAACCGCACGTCGCTGATCCGGCGCCACGAGACCGCGCGGGTCGTGAACAGGTTGCGGACGGTCAGGTCATCGCGGGTCGGGATGGCCCGGATCGACGCGTAGCGCCACAGCAGCCACGCGATGGCGACACCGAGCGCGGCGAAGAAGACGCGGTCCCCGACCTTCCAGTTGCCCGCCTCCGCTGGACCGGGCAGGAACAGCGCGATGACCCCGAAGACTAGGAGCGACAGGACCGCGGCGGTCAGCGCGACGGTTCGCCCGCGCCGGGGCCGGAAGGCCGCGAAGGCCTCGGGGTCGTCCGAGCTCACAGCCGGCAGGCCGCGATGTCGGTGACGAGAATCGCGCGGGCGCCGAGGTCGTAGAGCTCGTCCATGATCGCGTTCGTCCGCGTCCGGGGAACCATCGCCCGCACAGCGGCCCAGTCCTTGTTCTGCAGCTGGGACACCGTCGGCGACTCGAGCCCCGGGGTCACCGCGCACGCGGCGTCGACCAGGCTGATCGGCACGTCGTAGTCCAGCATCACGTAGTGGCGCGCCGTGATGACACCGGTGAGGCGCCGCCGCAGCACGTCGACGGCGGCGGTCTCGTGGGTGCCCTCGCGGCGGATGAGGACCGCCTCGCTGCGCAGGATCGCGTCACCGAAGACCTCGAGGCCCTGCTGCCGCAACGTGGTGCCGGTCTCGACGACGTCCGCGATGACGTCGGCGACACCGAGGGTGATCGCGGTCTCGACCGCTCCGTCGAGCCGCACGACCTCGGCCGCGACACCGTGCTCCGCGAGGTGCTTCTCGACGAGGCCCGGATAGCTGGTCGCCACGCGGTGCCCCGCGATCTCGGTGACGGTGGAGCAGGTGCCCGGCTTGGCGGCATACCGGAACGTGGACCCACCGAAGCCGAGGGTCATCACCTCGATGGCCGCGCTGCCGGCGTCGAGCAGCAGGTCGCGACCGGTGATGCCACAGTCGACGGTGCCGGAGCCGACGTAGACCGCGATGTCGCGGGGGCGCAGGTAGAAGAACTCGACGTCGTTGTCGGCGTCGGTGACCACGAGCTCCTTGGAGTCGCGGCGCACGCGGTAGCCGGACTCGCGAAGCATCTCGACGGCCGGCTCGGACAGGGATCCCTTGTTGGGAACGGCGATGCGCAACATGTGCGGGTGGTCCTTACAGGTGTGAGTAGACGTCGTCGAGGGTGATGTCGGAAGCGACCATGAGCACCTGGAGGTGATAGAGCAGCTGGCTGATCTCCTCGGCCGCACGGTCCTTGCCCTCGTGCTCCGCGGCCATCCAGACCTCTGCTGCCTCCTCCACGATCTTCTTCCCGATCTCATGCACGCCGGCGTCCAGCGCGGCGACGGTGCCCGAGCCCTCGGGGCGGGTCACCGCCTTCTCGGCCAGCTCGGCATACAGGTCGTCGAAGGTCTTCACGCGCCAAGCGTACGGGGAGCGAGGGAGGCGAGGGTGACCGCGGTCGCCACCGCGGCGGTGGCGGCCTCGTGGCCCTTGTCCTCGCTGCTCCCGGGCAGGCCCGCCCGGTCGAGGGCCTGCGCGTCGTCGTCGCACGTGAGCACGCCGAAACCGACCGGGCACCCCGTGCGGACGCTCACGTCCGTGAGTCCGTGGGTCACGCCCGAGCAGACGTAGTCGAAGTGCGGTGTGCCGCCTCGGATCACGACCCCGAGCGCCACGAGCGCGTCGTGCCCTGGGGCGAGGCGGGCACAGGCCACGCTGAGCTCGACCGAGCCGGGCACGCGGACGAGCGGGACGTCGGCCACCCCGGCCTCCGCCAGCGCACGCTGGGCCCCGGCGATCAGGCCGTCCATCACCTCGGTGTGCCATGAAGCCGCGACGATGGCGACCCGCAGGCCGGTGCCGTCGACCGAGACCGTGGGCGCTCCGTGCCGGCTCATGCCGTGGCGCCCTGGTCGGTCGCGTCGACGACGAGGTCGTGGCCCATCCGGTCACGCTTGGTGCGCAGGTACCTGCGGTTGGCCTGCGTCGGGGCGACCGAGAGCCGCTGGACGGCGGCCACGTGGATCCCGTTGTCACGCAGGGCCTCGACCTTGAGGGGGTTGTTGGTGAGCAGCCGCACGGAGGACAGGCCGAGGGACGTGAGGATCGCAGCCCCCGCCGAGTAGTCGCGCGCGTCGACCGGCAGGTCCAGCTCGAGCTGGGCGTCGACTGTGTCGAGCCCGTCGTCCTGGAGGGCGTAGGCCTGCAGCTTGGAGACCAGGCCGACCCCGCGTCCCTCGTGGCCCCTCAGGTAGACGATGGCGCCACCGTCTGCCGCGACCCGCTCGAACGACCGCTCGAGCTGCGGCCCGCAGTCGCAGCGCAGCGACCCGAAGGCGTCGCCCGTCAGGCACTCGGAGTGCAGTCGCACCAGCGGGTTGGGTCCGGTCAGGCCGCGTGGGCTGACCAGCGCGATGTGCTCGTCGCCGGTCAGGCGGTCACGGAAGCCGACGGCGCGGAACTCGCCGTGCGCGGTCGGCAGCGTCGTCTCGGCCAGCCGGTCGACCAGGTCGTGCTGACGCCGCCAGGCGATCAGCTCGGCGATCGTGATGACGGGCAGGTTGTGCACCGCGCCCATGGCCTGCACGTCGGGCAGCCGCATCATGGTGCCGTCGTCGTTGACCAGCTCGCCGATCACCGCCACGGGCGCGAGCCCGGCCAGCCGGCACAGGTCGACCGCCGCCTCGGTGTGCCCGGGGCGTTCGAGGACTCCCCCGGCCCTGGCCCGCAGCGGGATGACGTGACCGGGGCGCACGAAGCTCTCGGGGGTCGCGTCGGGGTCGGCCAGCAGCCGGATCGTCGTCGCCCGGTCGGCGGCACTGATGCCGGTCGTGACACCTGCCGCGGCGTCCACCGTGACGGTGTAGGCGGTGCGCAACGGGTCACGGTTCTGCTCGACCATCAGGGGCAGGCCCAGTCGGTCGGCCACGTGGTTGGTCACCGGGGCGCAGAGGTAGCCGCTGCTGTGCCGGATGGTCCAGGCGAGCCACTCGTCGGTGAGCGTCTGCGCGGCGAGGATGACGTCACCCTCGTTCTCGCGGTCCGCGCTGTCGCTCACGAGGACCGGCCGCCCGCGGCGCATTGCCTCGAGGGCCTCGTCGATCGTGGACAGGGACATCACGCTCGCGCCCCCTCGAACTCCGGGACCTCGGACCTCTCCTCACGCGAGGCCTTGAGCCAGACGAAGAAGCCGTAGACGACCAGGCCGCCGTAGACCACGTAGAGCACGGCCGACGGGTAGAACTTCGAGTGCCAGAGGAGCGGGACACCCACGAGGTCGACCGCGATCCACGCCAGCCAGAAGTCGTTCCAGCCGCGCGCCATCGCGTACGTCGCGACCATCGAGCCGACGAAGATCCAGGCGTCGCACCAGAAGTACCACCGCGGCGCCTGCCAGAACGGGCCGCTGCCGATGGAGGCGAACACCCACTGGAGCACGACGACACCCGCCACCCAGAACCCCACGAAGCCGAGCCGCTCGGTCATCGTGGCCCACCGCGGCGTGATGGCCGGGGCGTCGCTGCCACCGTGCCGGGCCTGCCGCACCTGGTTCCAGCGCCACCAGCCGTAGACGCTGGTGATGATGAAGAAGATCTGCCGTCCCGCCTGGCCGTACAGCGTCTCCTGTTGGGGGTTGCTGAACGCCACCCCGAAGAACACGGTGAACAGCAGCGCGTTGCCGACGATGCCCACGGGCCAGGCCCACACGCGACGCCTCATCCCGCCGATCGCGGACGCGAAGCCGAAGGCGTTGCCGATGATCTCGCGCCACAGGATGTGGCTGCTGCCGATGGTGAGCTCAGCCGAGAAGAGCTGCTCGAGCCAGTTCATGCGATGTTCTCCTTGGAGGTGATCAGGCGTTCGACGTACTTGGCCAGGACATCGACCTCGAGGTTGACGACGTCGCCAACTCCCTTGTGTCCCAGCGTGGTGAGGGCAAGCGTGGTGGGGATGAGCGAGACCGAGAACGTGTCGTCGTCGAGGGCCGAGACGGTCAGGCTGACGCCGTCCACGGTGATCGATCCCTTCTCGACGACGTATCGGGCCAGGGGCGCGCGCAGGGTGAACCTCACGACCTCCCACCGGTCGCCGGGGGTGCGCTCGACGATCGTGGCGGTGCCGTCGACGTGGCCCTGGACGATGTGACCGCCGAACCTGCTGCTCGCGGCCATGGCCCGCTCCAGGTTGACGCGGTCGCCCGCTCGCAGGCCGCCCAGGCTGCTGCGGGCGAGGGTCTCGGCCATCACGTCAACGCTGAACCTGCCGGCACCGTGCTCGACGACGGTGAGGCAGACGCCGTTCACCGCGATGGAGGCACCGTGGGTGGCGTCCTGTGTGACGAGGGGTCCGTCCAGCGTCAGCTGCGCGGACTCGGCCCCGCCGACCACGTCGACGACCGTGCCGAGCTCCTCGACGATGCCCGTGAACATCAGCCGACCTCCTTCAGGCGCGCGGTGATCCGCACGTCGTTGCCGATCAGGGTGGTGTCGGTGGGGGTGAGGCGCAGCGCGTGGTCGATCGTGGTGATGCCGAGGTCGCCGACGGAGAGCCGCCCGCGACCGAGCAGCACGGGTGCGACGTAGGCCACGACCTCGTCCACGAGGTCGGCCGCCATGAACGCCGCGGCCACGGTCGGCCCGCCCTCGAGCCAGATGCGGTGCACCTCGAGCCCGGCCAGGGTGGACAGCACCTCCTTGGGGTCACGGGTGCGCAGGTGCAGGCTGGGGGTCGCGTCGTCGAGCACTCGCGCCGTCGCCGGCAGGGCCCGCTCCCCCATCACGACGCGCAGCGGCTGGCTCGGGTACAGCGAGCCGTCCGGTCGGCGGGCGGTGAGCTGTGGGTCGTCCGTCAGGGCCGTGCCGGTGCCGACGACGATGGCACCGCAGCGGGAGCGCTGCTCGTGGACGTCGGCACGCGCGGCCTCGCCGGTGATCCACTGGCTGGTGCCGTCCGCTGCGGCGCTGCGGCCGTCCAGGGTCGTCGCGAGCTTCCACGTGACCCAGGGCCGGCCGGTGCCCACGAGATGGGTCCACGACGGGTTCAGCTCGACGGCCTCGGCGGCCAGCACGCCAGCCTGCACCGTGACGCCACGACGGCGCAGCCACTTCCCGCCGCCGGCGGCGGTCGGGTTCGGATCGGTCTGGGCGTACACCACCCGACTCACGCCCGCGGCATACAGGGCCTTGGCACAGGGCTCCGTGCGGCCGGTGTGGTTGCAGGGTTCGAGCGTGACGTATGCCGTCGCGCCCGCCGCCCGCTCGCCGGCGTGCGCGAGCGCGTCCACCTCCGCGTGCGGGCTGCCTGCACCCCGGTGCCAGCCACCGGCGAGGATCTCGCCCGAGGGCGCGACGATCACGCACCCGACCCTCGGGTTGGCGTCGACCACGGGGCCGTGTGCGGCCAGCGCCAGGGCGCGCCGCATCATGGCGGTGTCGATCGCGTGTTGCTCTGTCATGTCCTGCCTTCGTGCTCCAGACCGTGTGGTCGAGCTCCGGGAGGACGCGCAGGTAGCCTGCTGACGGGTCACGTGCCCCGCCACCGACGGAGGTCGGCCGCGGACCCAGTGGTCCCGTTGTCGCGTGCTGCCTACCATCCGGACTTTCACCGTCGGTCTGGGAGTTCCACCCAGTCAACCGGCCGCTGGCTGCGGTCGGGTCGCGGACTGTCACCGCCGGTTCGGAATTACACCGACCCCGGAGCACGTCACTGCCAGTATGCCGCAGCGCGCCGCGCGTGGCGCCGCCCGGTCCGCGTGACGGTCCTCACGGCGCCCCTCGCTGGGCGGGCAGGGTGGGCGGGGCCGGCTGCGTGTCCGGCCTCAGTGCTGGTGCTGCTCCGCCAGGGCCCGGAGCTCCTCGATCGCGCCGGCCGCGTCGTCGGCCCCGTAGACCGCGGACCCGGCGACGAAGACGTCGGCGCCGGCCTGCGCACACTCCTCGATGGTCTTCGCGGACACGCCGCCGTCGACCTGGACCCAGATCTCACCGCCGTGGCGGCGCACCGCCTCGCGCACCTGGGCGACCTTGGGCATCTGGTCGGCCATGAACGACTGACCGCCGAAACCGGGCTCGACCGTCATCACGAGCACCATGTCGAGCTCGGGGAGCAGGTCCTCGTAGGGCGCGAACCCGGTGCCGGGCTTGATCGCCATCCCTGCCCTCGCCCCGGCCGCCCGCAGGTCCCTGGCCAGGCGCCGTGGGTCGCCCGCCGCCTCGATGTGGAACGTCACGGACGATGCGCCCGCCTCCGCATACATGGGGGCCCACCGGTCCGGGTCCTCGATCATCAGGTGGCAGTCCAGCGGGATCGGGCTGACCCGTGCGAGCGCCTCCACGACCGGCAGGCCGAGCGTCAGGTTGGGGACGAAGTGCCCGTCCATGACGTCCACGTGGGCCCAGTCTGCGTTGCTGATGCGTCGGAGCTCGGACTCGAGGTTGGCGAAGTCGGCGGACAGGATGCTCGGCGAGATCTGCACGGCGCACACCCTATCGGCCCCTAGCGGACCATCCTCACCTCGAGCAGCTCCGGGAACCGCTCGTCGGTGAACTCCCCTCCGTCGGCGTGGAAGCCGTTGCGCTGGTAGAAGGCTCGTGCCCGGACGTTGCGCTCGAACACCCACAGCTCGGCGGGTTGCCCGTCCGGGAGTGCCGCGTCGAGCAGCCGCTGGCCCAGCCCCGACCCGAGCTGGGCCGCCGTCACGTAGAGACCCCGGAGCTCGGCCCCCCGAGCCGCCGCCGGCCGGCCGTCGACCTCGCGGCTGGGGCCGGCGACGACGAAGCCCTCCACGCTGGGGCGCGTCACCACCCCCGCGACCGCTCCCCCGGGAGTTGGGGCCTCCTCAGCCAGGAGCCGCGCCACGCCGGGCTCAGGGCCGCCGCGCAGGATGCCCTGCCACACCCGGACCGCGTCGGCGACGGTCCAGCGGGTCTCGAAGTAGTCGGCCGGGAGCAACGCGCCGTACGAGTCGACCCACGCCTGGTGGTGCATCCGCCCGAGCCTGGCCGCGTCGGCAGCCACCATCGGGTGGATCGTGACCGTCATGCCCCGACGCTACCCGCGGTGCGAGTCACTCAGGGGAGCTTGCGCAGCAGGGCGAGGAACATCCCGTCGGTGCCGTGCAGGTGTGGCCAGAGCTGGACCGTCGGGCCGCCGCCGGGCACGTCCACCAGCGCACCCGAGGCGTCGCGGAGGTACTGACGCGCGTCGATGGGCTCGACGTCACTGCGCCTCTTGGTGACGTCTCCGACGACGAACTGCGTCTCGGCGAGGTGGGGGCTGCAGGTGGCGTAGGCGATGACGCCCCCGGGCGCCGTGGCGTCGATCGCCGAGGCCAGCAGCTCGCGCTGGAGCCTGCCGAGGTCGGCCAGGTCGGCGGTGGTGCGTCGCCAGCGAGCCTCGGGACGGCGGCGCAGCGCACCCAGGCCGGTGCAGGGCGCGTCGACGAGCACGCGGTGGTAGCGGCCGGTCTCGTCCTCGCCGACCGTACGGCCGTCACCGGTCCGGACGGTGATCGACCGGCCGGACTCCCGGGCGAGGGCCCGCGCCGGGCGGAGCGTCTGGCGGACCAGCTCGGTGCGGTGGTCGCTGACCTCGTTCGCGGTGAGGTCGGCGCCGGCCGCGAGGGCCAGCCCGGCGAGCAGCCCGGCCTTGCCTCCGGGGCCTGCACACAGGTCCAGCCACTGCTCCGGCCCGTCCGCCTCGACAGGGACCGCAGCCAGCGCCAGGGCGAGCAGCTGGGAGCCCTCGTCCTGCACCGCGGCGCGCGCCTCGCGCACGGCCCGTATGCCGCCCGGGTCGCCCCCGGGGAGGACGGCGCCCACGGGCGAGAGGGCCGAGGGGTCGGCGCCCGCGTCGACGAGCTCGTCGACGGTCGACAGGCCCGGGCGCGCGACGAGGGAGACCTTGGCCGGCGCGTTGTCGGCCGTCACCAGCGCGACGAGGTCGGCGTCGACGGTCTGCGCCGTGGACGCGCCGTGGCCGAGCAGGGCGGCGCGCAGCGCCTTGACGATCCACTCGGGGTGCGACTCCTCGACGGCGAGCCGCGCGACGAGTTCACCGCCCTCGGGCACCACCTCGGCCAGCCACGCCTCGGGGTCGCGCTCACTGATCCGCCGCATGACCGCGTTGACGAAGCCTGCCGCCCCCGCGCCGTTGACCTTGCGCGCCAGGGCCACCGTCTCGTCGACCGCGGCGTGGGTCGGGACGCGCATGCCGAGCAGCTGGTGAGCACCGAGGCGCAGGGTGTCGAGGACGTTGGCGTCGATCGCCGACACCGGGCGCCCGGCAGCCACCTCGATGATGGGGTCGTAGAGCCCGTGCATGCGGACCGCGCCGTAGACGAGCTCGGTCGTGAAGGCCGCGTCGCGACCGTGGATCCCCTTGTCGCGCAACACCTTGGGCAGCTCGAGGTTGGCGTACGCGCCGTCGGCCACAGCGCGGAGCACGGTGTAGGCAGCGAGGCGCTGCGGGTCCGACCAGCGGTTGCGCTCGCTCGGTCGCTGCGCCGAGCGCTGGGTGCCACCGTGCACACGTTCCGGGCGCTGGCGTCCCTTGGCGTTGCGTCGACCGCCCTGTCCCTGGTCACTCATGGTCGAACCGCTCCCCTGCCTCGATCCGGACACCACGAGCCCAGTCGGCCGCAGCCATCTGCTTCTTTCCGTGCGGGCGGACGTCCGACAACAGCACGGCTCCCGCCGCAGTGCCGACGTGCACGGTGCGTTTGCCCGCGGCGAGCTCACCGGGCGCCAGCGCGGGACCGTCGTACCCGCCGTCGGGGTGGACGGGGAGCAGCTTCACGCGCTCGCCCCGGAACACCGACCACGCGCCCGGCGCGGGCGTGCAGCCACGCACCAGGCGGTCAACCGCAGACGCCGGGCGGTCCCACTGCACCTGGGCGTCGGCCACGTCGAGCTTAGGGGCGTGCGAGACGCCCTCGGCCGACTGCGGGACCGGGACCAGCGACCCGTCGGCGATGCCGTCCATCGTGGCCACGAGGAGCCCCGCTCCGCCTGACGCGAGGCGACCGAGGAGGTCCCCGGCGGTGTCGGTCGGCCGGACCCGCTCGGTCATCAGGCCGAACACCGGTCCGGTGTCGAGCCCGGCCTCGATGAGGAAGGTCGAYGCGCCGGTCACCTCGTCGCCGGCCATGAGTGCGTGCTGCACCGGGGCCGCGCCCCGCCATGCCGGCAGCAGGGAGAAGTGCAGGTTGACCCAGCCATGGGTGGGGATGTCGAGGGCGACCTGTGGGATCAGCGCGCCGTAGGCCACCACGGGGCACGCGTCGGGCGCGAGGTCGCGGAGCCGGTCGAGGAACTCCGGGTCCCGGGGCCGCTCGGGCGTCAGGACCTCGATCCCGGCCTCCTCCGCGCGCTCCCGGACCGGTGACCTGACCAGAGAGCGACCGCGGCCGGCCCGCGCGTCTGGACGGGTGACGACCGCCACGACCTCGTGGGGGGAGGCGAGGAGGGCGTCGAGGGCCGGCACCGCGACCTGCGGGGTGCCCGCGAAGACGAGGCGCATCACATGCCCCGGCCGAAGGTGTCGTGCGGGCTGACCTTGACGGCGGGCGTCTGGCCGCCTGCCCACTCCGCCTCACGGATGGCCCGCATGGCCGCCTTGCGCTGCTCCCGGTCCATGCGGTCGATGAACAGGATCCCGTCGAGGTGGTCCGTCTCGTGCTGGATGCAGCGTGCCATCAGCTCCGACCCCTCGATGGTCACGGGCTCGCCGAACTGGTTGAGCCCGCGGGCCACGACCCGCAGCGCCCGAGGCGTGTCGAAGCGCAGCCCCGGGAACGACAGGCACCCCTCCTCGCCGTCCTGCTGCTCGCTGGACAGGTCCAGGTCGGGGTTGACCAGGTGCCCGAGCTCACCGTCGATCCAGTAGGTGAAGACCCGCAGCCCCACCCCGATCTGGGGCGCGGCCAGACCTGCCCCGGGCGCGTCCATCATCGTCTCGGTCAGGTCCTTGACCAGCTGCCGCAGCTCGCGGTCGAAGTCGACCACAGGCTCCGCAGGAGTGCGCAGCACGGGGTCGCCGAAGAGGCGGATGTTCTGGATCGACACGCGCGTCAGTCTAGGCAGGCTCGCTCGGGGTGGAACCAGCCCGGTGGCCGCCGGGCGCTCAGGACGCGGGGTCGGGTGGGTCGACCCGCACCTGCAGCGCCGCCCCGTCCTTGCGGGCGCTGCGCACGGCCTTCATGGCCACGAGGGCAGCAGCGAGCTCGGCGCGCTCGCCGAGCGGGACCCTCAGCAGTGTCCGCGACACGTCCTCGCCGATCGCCAGTGGCCCGATCCGCTCGGTGTCGCCGGGCAGGGAGGCCAGCCGCAGCGCCGCGTCCACCACCCGGCGTTCGCCGGTCAGGGCCGCCATGGCGACCGTGGGGGGCAGCGACAGGTCGCCACGGTCGGCGAGCTCGCGGCCGGCGTACCAGGCCGGATCCCACCGCACCAGCGCCTCGACGACCGGGAGTGTCGTGTGGGTGGGGGCACCGCACAGCACGACCTGGCCCCCCGCCGAGCCCCCTCGCGTCAGCCCGGCAGCCGCGAGCCAGCGGCGCAGGGCCTCCTCGCCGGCTGCCAGCGTCGGACGGTCGAGGGAGGCCCAGGCGTCGAGCAGGAGCGCGGCGGCATACCCGCCGTCGGCGACGGGCTCGGCACCCGGGGTGGCGATGACGAGGGACGGCGCGGCTGCCACGCGGTCCAGCACGGCCCCGGCACCGGAGGTGTGCACCGGCACACCGGGGAAGGCGCGTCCGAGCTCCTCGGCGGTGCGCCGGGCCCCGGTCACCGACGAACGCAGCTCGCGCCCCCCGCAGCTGCGGCACTCGAACGTCCCGACGCCCCGGCCACACCATCGACAGGCGGGGGCGGCCCCGCGACCCGCGACGGCGACCGGACCCGCGCAGTGCGCGCACCGGACCGGCGTGCGGCAGGTCTGGCAGGACAGCGACGGGACATAGCCGCGCCGTGGCACCTGGACGAGCACCGGGCCGGAATCCAGGGCGGTCTTCGCGACGCGCCACGCGAGTGAGGGCAGGTGGGCCGACGCCGCGGCGGGGTCGCGTTCGACCTCGCTGCCCTCACCGGCCACCTGCACCCGGGGCACGACGCCCCGCACCGAGGCCGCCACGATCGGGCGCAGGTCGCCGGCCTCGACGAGCCGCTGCACGGCGACGGTGCGGGTGAACCCGCCCGACAGCACGGCCGCGCCCTCGAGCCGCGCGCGCTCCAGCAGGACCTCGCGGACGTGCGGGTAGGGCGCCCGGGGCTCGTCGTGCAGGTCGTCGCCGTCGTCCCACCACGCCACGAGGCCGAGGTCGCGCACGGGCGCGAAGGCGGCGGCGCGGGTGCCCACGACGACCGGGACGTGGCCGCGCAGGACCTTGAGCCAGGCGGTGTAGCGGGCCTGGGGGCCCTGGTCCGCCGTGAGCCGCACGTGGCGACCCGGGCCGAGCGCCGCGGTGAGCGCCGCGTCGACGCGCGTCACGTCACGGTGGTCGGGGACGACGAGCACGGCCCCGCGACCACCGGCGAGCGTCGCGGCAGCGGCCGTGGCGAGGGCCGCGGGCCAGTCCTGGTCGGGATCAGGAGTCGGCAGTGCGAGCCACGACGCGGCCGGCGACTCACCCGCTGCCAACCGTGACAGGTAGGCCGGGCCGGCGGCATAGCGGCTCCAGGCCGGGCCGGGGCCGGTGACCTCGGGCAGCGGGTCTGGCACCGGCGGCTCGAGGGCAAGAGCCCTCTCGGCGGCGGCGTGGCGCGGCGGGACGGCGAGCCGCAGCACGTCGCCCAGCGTCCCCGCGTAGCGGGCCGCCACGGCCGAGGCCAGCTCGCGCAGGGCCGGGGTGAGCACCGGCTCGGCCGACACGACCGTGCGCAGCGGCGCCAGCCGGCCGTCGTGCTCTGCCTCGGCCTGTCGCGCGAGGACGAACCCGCCGAGGTCCTGACCGGCGAAGCGCACCTTGACCCGCGCGCCCGGCACCGCGGCGTCGGCCAGCGACTCGGGCACGAGGTACTCGAACGGCCGGTCGAGGTGGGCCAGCCCTGTGTCGACCACGACCGAGGCCACCGGGTCGGTGGACGCGGCGGCCTCGGCGGTCGCCCGACGAGGGCGCCGGGCACCTTTGACGGCGCCGGGCAGCGCGAGCTGCTCGCCCGCGTCGACCTCAGTGCCCTGTCCGCTCACGGGAGCGAACCTAGCGAACGGCCCTGACGGTGCCGACTCAGCCCTTGACGGCCTTCTGGAGTGCCTCGACGCGGTCGGTGTGCTCCCAGGTGAACGGGTTCTTGACACCCTCGATCTCGGTGCGCCCGAAGTGGCCGTAGGCGGCCGTGGGCTTGTAGATCGGGCGCAGCAGGTCGAGGGCGTCGACGATCGCAGCCGGCCGGAGGTCGAAGACCGTGCTGATGGCAGCCTGGATGCGGGCGACCGGCGCGGTCTCGGTGCCGAAGGTCTCGACGTACAGACCGACGGGCTGGGCCTTGCCGATGGCGTAGGCGACCTGGACCTCGCAGCGACGGGCGAGCCCGGCGGCCACGACGTTCTTGGCGACCCAGCGCATGGCGTAGGCGGCGGACCGGTCGACCTTCGACGGGTCCTTGCCGGAGAAGGCGCCGCCGCCGTGGCGGGCCATGCCGCCATAGGTGTCGACGATGATCTTGCGACCGGTGAGCCCGGCGTCACCCATCGGGCCACCGATCTCGAACCGGCCGGTGGGGTTGATGAGCGAGCGGTAGGAGGACGTGTCGAGGTCGGTGCCCTCGTCGGCGAGCTGCGCCAGCACGGGGCGGATCACGTGCTCCTCGATGTCCGGCGTGAGCAGGTCGTCGAGGGAGATGTCGGCGGCGTGCTGCGTCGACAGCACGACCGTGTCGAGCTTGACGGCCTTGTCGCCGTCGTAGGCGATGGTGACCTGGGTCTTGCCGTCCGGACGCAGGTAGGCGACCTTGCCGTTCTTGCGGACCGCGGTGAGCTGCTCGGCCAGGCGGTGCGCGAGGAAGATCGGCAGCGGCATCAGCTCGGCCGTGTCGTCGCACGCGTAGCCGAACATCAGGCCCTGGTCGCCGGCGCCCTGCTTGTCGAGGGGGTCGACACCACCGGTGCGGTTCTCGTAGGCCGTGTCGACGCCCTGGGCGATGTCGGGGCTCTGCTGGCCGATCGACACCTCGACGCCACAGGAGGCGCCGTCGAAACCCTTGGTCGAGGAGTCGTAGCCGATGCCGAGGACCGTGTCGCGCACGATCTTGGGGATCTCGACGTAGGCCTCGGTCGTGACCTCGCCCGCGACGTGCACGAGTCCGGTGGTCACCATCGTCTCGACGGCGACCCTGCTGCCGGGATCCTGGTCGAGCATCGCGTCGAGGATCGAGTCGGAGATCTGGTCACAGATCTTGTCCGGGTGTCCCTCGGTGACGGACTCGGAGGTGAACAGGCGTGCGGACACGAAATCTCCTTCGCGAAACGGACAGGCACCGCGAGTGTAACGACGGCTAGAGGATCTCCTGCACGACATCCCACACTTCGGAGGCGATCTCGTGCTTGCTGGCGGGTCCGGCGTCGACCACGTGGCTCGATCCCCGGCGCAGGATGTGGACGGTGTTGTGGTCCTGGCCGAACGTCTTGTCGGCCCCGACCTCGTTGACGACGAGCAGGTCACAGCCCTTGCGGGCCAGCTTGTCGCGGCCGTGGTCGAGCACCGTGCCCGACTCGTCCCCGGTCTCGGCCGCGAAACCGACGATCACCGGGCTCGCCCCCTCGCCACGCGCCTCGACGAGGCCGGCGAGGATGTCGGGGTTGCGCACGAGCTCGATCGTCGGGGCAGCGTCCGGGTCGTCCGCGTCGTGCGTCTTCTTGATCTTGGCGTCGGCATAGTGCGCGGGCCGGAAGTCGGCCACGGCAGCGGCCATCACCACGACGTCAGCGTCCTTGGCGGCGGCCTCGACGGCCTCCTGCAGCCCGCGTGCCGTCTGCACGGCCACGACGGTGACGCCTGCGGGCGGCTCGAGGGTCGCGTTGGCGGCCACCAGCGTCACCTCGGCGCCGCGGCCGGCCGCGACGGCGGCCAGTGCGTAACCCTGCTTGCCCGAGCTGCGGTTGCCGAGGTAGCGCACCGGGTCGAGCGGCTCCCTCGTGCCCCCGGCGGAGACCACGACACGGCGCCCCTCGAGGGCACGTGACTCCCCCGCGCGTATGCCGCGTGCCTGTGCCGCGTCGCCGGCAGCCGGTGAGCGGGTGTCGGGTCGGCCGTCCGGACGAGCCGCGTGCGGGTGCCCGGCGTGCGCCAGGATCCGGGCGCACACGGCATACAGGTCCTCGGGCTCGGGGAGACGACCTGGACCGGTGTCGGCGCCGGTGAGCCGGCCGGAGGCCGGGGGGATGACGTGCACCCCCCGCTCGGTGAGGGTGGTGACGTTGGCCTGCGTGGCAGGGTGGTCCCACATCTCGGTGTGCATCGCCGGCGCCATCACGACGGGGCAGCGAGCGGTCAGCAGGACGTTGGTGAGCAGGTCACCGGCGAGGCCGTGGGCGGCCTTGGCGAGCAGGTCGGCGGTCGCCGGGGCGACGACCACGAGATCGGCGGTCTGCCCCAGCCTGACGTGGGGCACCGACGCGACCCCGGACCAGACGTCGGTCTGGACCGGCTTGCCGGACAGCGCCTCCCACGTGGGGGCGCCGACGAAACGCAGGGCGGACTCGGTCGGCACGACGGTGACGTCGTGACCGGACTCGGTGAACAGGCGCAGCAGCGAGCAGGCCTTGTAGGCCGCGATGCCGCCGCTCACGCCGAGGACGATGCGCGCCATCGCGCTGTGGCCCCGTGGTCCCTCGCCGGCCCCGCCTGCGCCTCAGCTCTCGATCGGCTCGGAGGTGAGCAGGCCTTCGTTGATCTCGCGCAGCGCGATCGACATGGGCTTCTCGTGGACCTGGGAGTCGACCAGCGGGCCGACGTGCTCGAGCAGGCCCTCCTGGAGCTGGCTGTAGTAGGCGTTGATCTGGCGGGCGCGCTTGGCCGAGTAGATGACCAGGGCGTACTTGCTGTCGGCCTTGGTCAGCAGGTCGTCGATCGGCGGGTTGGTGATGCCGATCGGGTTGGCGACGGTTCCAGACACGGAGTACTCACTTCTGTTGGAGATACGGCTGTTCGGGGTACGGCTGTGGGTCAGGCGCAGCCGTGGTCACTGACGCGGGCGTCAGTGCGATCTCAGCAATGATACGAGTTCTTCGGCCGCACGACGAACGTCGTCGTTGACGATGGTGACGTCGAACTCGTCCTCGGCGGCCATTTCGACCTTCGCGGTCTCGAGTCGGCGGGTCCGCTCATGCTCGTCCTCGGTGCCCCGACCGACGAGACGGCGCACCAGCTCGTCCCAGCTCGGTGGCGAGAGGAACACGAAGAGCGCCTCGGGCATGGTGTCGCGGACCTGGCGGGCACCCTGCAGGTCGATCTCGAGCAGGGCCATCCGGTGCCCCGCCAGGGCGGACTCGACCGGGCCACGGGGTGTGCCGTAGTGGTTGCTCCCGTGGACGACGGCGGACTCCAGGAGCTCGCCGTCGCGCTCCATGCGGGCGAACTCGGCCTCGTCGACGAAGTGGTAGTGCACGCCCTCGACCTCACCCGGTCGCGGGTGCCTGGTGGTGGCCGAGACGCTCAGCCACACCTCGGGGAAGTGCTCGCGCACGTAGGCGGAGACGGTGCCCTTGCCGACCGCGGTCGGCCCGGCGAGCACGACGAGGCGGTGCGGCCGGTCATCGCCCCGGGGGCTGCCGGCCGCCGGAACGGACTCGCTCACGCCTCGTCGAAGCGGGTGAGCAGAGCCGAGATCTGGTTGGCGCCGAGGCCACGGACGCGGCGGCTCTCGGAGATGCCGACCTCCTCCATGATCTGGCGGGCGCGGACGCGCCCGACGCCCGGCATCGACTCCAGAAGGGCGGAGACCTTCATCTTGCCGACGACCTCGTTGGCCTTGCCGTCGCTGATGACGTCCTTGAGGGATCCCTGCGCGTACTTCAGGCGGTTCTTCACAGCGGCGCGCTCACGACGGGCGACGGCGGCCTTCTCGAGGGCCGCGGCTCGCTGCTCCGGGGTCAACGGTGGAAGGGCCACGGCACTACTCCTTGCGCAATCGGACCGTCCCAGGTCCGGTGTTGTGGGCTGAGCTTTCGACTCTAGCAACCAGCGCGCCGGCTGGCTCCCCGAGGGTGCCCGTGTCGGACGGTGTCAGTTGCTGCCGAGCAGCGCGGCGAGGGTCTCGCTCGTGCTCAGCGCCCGCTCGCGCAGACGCGACACGTCCGGTCCTGCCGACAGCACGTCGCGGCTGCTTGCGGGCAGGACGTGGGGCAGGGCGTCGCCGAACACCTGGCGCAGGTCGTCGCTCGTGCCACCCTGCGCGCCGACGCCCGGCGCCAGGAGCGGGCCGTTGCAGCCGGCGAGGTCGAGCCCCAGCTCCTCGACGGCCGAGCCCACCGTGGCACCCACCACCAGCCCGACGCTGCCGAGGTCACCGCACTCGCGGGCGGTGGCGTTCTCGGCCGCTGCCCCCTGCACCATCGTCTCTGCGACGCTCACGTCGCGCAGGCGGGCGTGCTGCACGGTGCGCCCCTCGGGATTCGAGGTCAGCCCCAGGACGAAGACGCCGCGACCGGTCTGGGCGGCCAGGTCGAGGGCGGGCCGCAAGGACTCGAACCCGAGGTAGGGGCTGGCCGTGATGGCGTCCGCCGGGGCGACCGCGTCCTTGCCGAGGTAGGCCTCGGCGTAGGCCGCCATGGTCGACCCGATGTCCCCGCGCTTGGCATCGAGGATCACCAGGGTGCCGGCCTCGCGCAGCGCGGTGATCGCCCGCTCGAGCACGGCCACGCCACGCGAGCCGAAGACCTCGAAGAAGGCGGACTGTGGCTTGACGACCCCGACGTGCCCGGCGAAGGCCTCGACACAGGTCTCGGTGAACGCCTCGAGCCCGGCCACGTCGTAGCCCAGTCCCCAGGACTCCACCAGGGCCCGGTGCGGGTCGATCCCGGCGCAGAGCGGACCGTGCGTCCTGATGGCGCTCTGCAACCGCTGACCGAAGGTCGTCGTGCCCGTCACCTGTGTCATCTCCTCGGCCACCGCCGTCACGCCACCCTTCCATGGGCCACACCGATTGCATCGGTGAAGCGTTCGAAACCCTTGTCCCCCAACAGCTCTCGCAACTCCCTGCCCACGCGGACGGGTGCGCTGGGGTCGTTGAACGTCGCCGTCCCGACCTGCACCGCACTCGCCCCGGCAGCGACCAGCTCGAGCGCGTCGCGCCCGGTGCGCACTCCCCCGACGCCGATGATCGGCACCGTCGGGAGCCGGCCCTCGAGCATCGCCGCCCGCGTCTGCCAGATCGCCCGGACGGCCACCGGGCGAACGGCCGGGCCGGACAGGCCACCGGTCACGCCCGCCACCTGGGGCCGCAGCCGGTCGGTGTCGATGACCATGCCCAGCAGGGTGTTGATCATCGTCAGGCCAGTGGCGCCCGCCTTCACGCTGGCCTGGGCCACGCTGACGATGTCGGTGACGTCCGGCGTCAGCTTGGCGAAGATCGGGACGTCCCGGGGCAGCTGCTCGCGCACGAGGGCGATGACCTTGGCGCTGGCCATCGGGTCGCAGGCGAAGACGAGGCCGCGGTTGGCGACGTTGGGACAGGAGATGTTGACCTCGACCCCCACGACCGCGTCGAAGGCGTCGCTCGCCCTCAGCGTGGCTGCCACGTCGGCGAACTCGCCGCTGGTGTTGCCGGCGATGGAGACCAGCACCCGGGCGCCCTGCGCCTTGAGCCACGCGAGGTCCTTGTCGACGAAGGCGCTGATGCCAGGACCCTGCAGGCCGATCGAGTTGAGCATGCCCGACGGCGTCTCGGCCATCCGGGGCGTGCCCCGCCCCGAGCGCGGGTCGGCCATGACCGACTTGGTGACGAAGGCACCGAGCTCGCGCAGGTCGAAGAACCGGGCCAGCTCGCGTCCGTTCGCCGCGCAGCCGCTCGCCGTCATCATCGGGCTGGGCAGCACCACGCCGCCGAGGTCGACGGACATGTCGACGGCGGGCGCGGTCGTCGCGTCACCGCCGGCCTGGGTCGCGTCACGGGTGGCGGACGCAGCGGCCGCGTCGTGAGCGTCCTCGGTGTGCCGGATCGACGTGAACAGCCCCATCAGTGACCTCCCTGCCTCGGCGCACCGACGGTGTCGGCGGGCACGCGGCACCAGCCGTCGTCGAAGGCGTCCCACCGGACGCGGTCGCCGCGGAACACCGGACCCTCGACGCACGAACGCACCATCCGCGTGACACCGTCGTTGCCCTCGACCGGCATCACGCAGGTCATGCAGACCCCGACGCCGCACGCCATCGACTCCTCGACCGCGACCTGCGCGACCGCGCCGTGGGCCGTGGCCACGTCGGTGATCGACTTCAGCATGCCCATCGGCCCACAGCCGTAGACCACGGCGGCACCGCTGCGCGTGATCACCTCGGGCAGCACGTCCGAGACCCAGCCCCTGGTGCCGGCCGAGCCGTCGTCGGTGGTCACCGTGACGGCGTCGGCCGCCCGACGTGCCTCGACGACCCCGAACAGCTTCTGCTCCGTGGCCGCGCCCAGGACCATCTCGACGTGGCAGCCCCGTTCGCGCAGCGCCTCGGCGAGCCAGAAGAGCGGTGCGCTGCCGTAGCCGCCGCCGACGAGGACGCAGGGCACCGGTTCCTGGGGCAGCGGGAACGCCCGCCCGAGGGGGCCGACGATCGACACCTCGTCGTGGGCCCGCAGGTCCGCCAACCACCGCGTGCCGGCCCCGACTGCCGAGATGACGACGTCGACCGTGCCCCCGTAGGTGCCCGACGGGCTCACCTTGTGGATCGAGAAGCACCGGCGCAGCAACGTGGCGCTGGTCTCGCCGCCCACCGCGAGCGCCACGAACTGGCCGGGGCGGGCGTGCTCGGCCAGGCCGGGTGCCACGAAGGTCAGGTGGTGGTAGGCGCCCGCCCGGCGTGACGCGATGAGCTCACCCGTGACCTGCACGACCCCCGCACTCACCGGGTACCCCGCAGCCCGTAGAGGTCGAGGTCCCGCGCGTGCTCCTGCAACGGCTTGACGGTGAACTCGCCGGCCAGCTGGGCCTCGATGCCCTGCACCGCTGCCGCGAGCTCCTGCACCGTCGTCACGATCGGCCGGTCCATCGAGGTCGTGGCCGCGCGGATCGCGTAGCCGTCGGCGCGGGCGTTCGGGCCACTCGGGGTGTTGACCACCATGGCGATCTCGCCGGCCAGGATGAGGTCGACGATGCTCTGCTCGCCCTCGTCGCGCTCGCTGTGCTTGTGCACGACCTCCGAGGGGATCCCGTTGCGGCGCAACACGTCTCCGGTGCCGGTCGTCGCGACGATCGTGAACCCCAGGTCGGCCAGCCGCTTGACGGGGAAGATCATCGCGCGCTTGTCGCGGTTGGCGACGGACACGAAGATCTTGCCCTCACGGGGCAGTCCGGACCCGGCGGCGAGCATGCCCTTGGCGAACGCCGTGCCGAAGTCAAGGTCGATGCCCATGACCTCACCCGTCGAGCGCATCTCGGGGCCGAGCAGGCTGTCGACGACCAGGCCCTCGCGGGTGCGGAACCGCTTGAACGGCAGGACCGCCTCCTTGACCGCCACCGGGGCGTGGCTCGGCATGGTGCCACCGTCACCGGTCGGCGGCAGCATGCCCTCGGCCCGCAGCTCCTTGATGCTGCTGCCGAGCATCACCCGGGCGGCGGCCTTGGCCACCGGCACCCCGGTCGCCTTGGCGACGAAGGGCACGGTCCGGGAGGCCCGCGGGTTCGCCTCGAGCACGTAGAGGATGTCCTGGGCCAGGGCGAACTGGACGTTCATGAGGCCCCGGACGCCGATCCCCTCGGCCAGCTTGAGGGTGGCCTCGCGGACCCGCTCGAGCTCGCCGACGCCGAGGGTCACCGGCGGCAGCGTGCAGGCCGAGTCGCCGGAGTGGATCCCGGCCTCCTCGATGTGCTCCATGATCCCGCCGAGGTACATCTCGGTGCCGTCGTAGAGCGCGTCCACGTCGATCTCGATGGCGTCGTCGAGGAAACGGTCGACGAGGACCGGGTGCTCCGGGCTGGCGACGGTCGCGCGGGTGACGTACGTCGCGAGGGTCTCGTCGTCATACACGATCTCCATGCCTCGACCGCCGAGGACGTAGGAGGGCCGCACCAGGACCGGGTAGCCGATCTCGCGGGCGACCGCGACGGCCTCGGCCGCGCTGTAGGCCGTGCCGTGCTTGGGCGCGGGGAGGTTCGCCTCGGCCAGGACCCGGCCGAAGGCCCCACGGTCCTCGGCGAGGTCGATGGCCTCGGGGCTGGTGCCGACGATCGGCACCCCGGCCTCCTTGAGCGCCTTGGCGAGGCCCAGCGGCGTCTGGCCTCCGAGCTGCACGATGACGCCCGCGATGGGACCGGCCTGCTGCTCGGCGTGGACCACCTCGAGGACGTCCTCGAGGGTGAGCGGCTCGAAGTACAGGCGGCTGCTCGTGTCGTAGTCGGTGGAGACGGTCTCGGGGTTGCAGTTGACCATCACGGTGTCGTAGCCGGCATCGCGCAGTGCGAAGCTCGCGTGCACGCAGGAGTAGTCGAACTCGACGCCCTGCCCGATGCGGTTGGGACCGCTGCCGAGGATGATGACGGCCTCACGCTCCCGCGGTGCCACCTCGGTCTCCTCGTCGTAGGTGCTGTAGTGGTAAGGCGTGGTGGCCGCGAACTCGGCGGCGCAGGTGTCGACGGTCTTGTAGACCGGGCGCACCCCGAGGGCGTGCCGGACCCCGCGGACCACGGCCTCCGGCATACCGCGCAGGGAGGCGAGCTGCACGTCGCTGAAGCCGTGCCGCTTGGCCAGCCGCAACAGCGCCGGTGTCAGCTCCGGGGCGCTGGCGACCCGGTCGGCGACCGAGTTGATGAGGGCCATCTGGTCGAGGAACCACGGGTCGATGCCGGTCGCCTCGTGGACCTCCTCGACGGACAGGCCGCCGCGCATCGCCTGCTGGACCGTGACGATCCGCCCGTCGGTGGGCGTCTTGGCGGTGTGCAGGTACGAGCGGGCCTGCTCCTGGCTCGGGCGCGGACCGTCCCAGTGGAACGTGCTGTCCTTGCGCTCCATCGACCGCAGGGCCTTCTGCAGCGCCTCGGTGAAGTTGCGGCCGATCGACATCGCCTCACCGACCGACTTCATGGTGGTCGTGAGGGTCGTGTCGGCGGCCGGGAACTTCTCGAAGGCGAACCGCGGCACCTTGACGACGACGTAGTCCAGGCTCGGCTCGAACGAGGCCGGGGTCTCGCGGGTGATGTCGTTCGGGACCTCGTCGAGGGTGTAGCCGATCGCCATCTTGGCGGCGATCTTGGCGATGGGGAACCCGGTGGCCTTGGACGCCAGGGCGCTCGACCGGGACACCCGCGGGTTCATCTCGATGACGATGATGCGGCCGTCGACGGGGTTGACGGCGAACTGGATGTTGCAGCCGCCGGTGTCGACGCCGACCTCGCGGATCACGGCGATGCCGATGTCGCGCAGCCTCTGGTACTCGCGGTCGGTCAGGGTCAGCGCGGGGGCGACGGTGATCGAGTCGCCGGTGTGCACGCCCATCGGGTCGAGGTTCTCGATGGAGCAGACCACCACGACGTTGTCGGCGTGGTCGCGCATGACCTCGAGCTCGTACTCCTTCCAGCCGAGGATCGACTCCTCGAGGAGGACCTCGGTGGTCGGGCTGTACTGCAGCCCGGCCCCGGCGATGCGGCGAAGGTCGGTCTCGTCGTAGGCGAAGCCCGACCCGAGGCCGCCCATCGTGAACGACGGGCGGACGACGACGGGATAACCGAGCTCCGTTGCCGCACTGAGGCATTCGTCCATCGAGTGGCAGATGACCGACTGGGCGGACTCGGCCCCGCAGCGCTCGACGACGCCCTTGAACTTCTCGCGGTCCTCGCCGAGCTGGATGGCCTCGACGTTGGCGCCGATGAGGGGGCAGCCGTACTTCTCGAGCACCCCCGCCTCGTGCAGCGCGATGGCGCAGTTGAGCGCGGTCTGGCCGCCCAGCGTCGCCAGGACAGCGTCGGGACGCTCCCGGGCGATGATCGACTCCACCACCTCGGGGGTGATCGGCTCGACGTACGTGGCGTCGGCGAACTCGGGGTCGGTCATGATCGTCGCCGGGTTGGAGTTCACGAGGATGACGCGGATGCCCTCCTCGCGCAGCACCCGGCAGGCCTGGGTCCCCGAGTAGTCGAACTCGCAGGCCTGGCCGATGACGATCGGCCCCGACCCGATGACCAGGACGCTCTTGATGTCGTCGCGCTTCGGCATCAGGCGCGGTTTCCCTTCTCGTTGTTGCTCATGAGCTCGACGAATCGGTCGAAGAGGTAGCCCGCGTCGTGCGGGCCGGCCGCCGCCTCGGGGTGGTACTGCACCGAGTAGGCCGGCAGGTCGAGGCACTCGATCCCCTCGACCACGTCGTCGTTGAGGCACACGTGGGAGACCCGCACCCGCCCGTATGCCGTGCCCTCGGCGTCCGCGGGCGCGGTCACCTCACCGGTCGTGGGCGCGTCGACCGCGAACCCGTGGTTGTGCGCGGTGACCTCGACCTTGCCGGTCGTGCGGTCCATCACCGGCTGGTTGATGCCGCGGTGGCCGTACTTGAGCTTGTAGGTGCCGAACCCCAGCGCGCGTCCGAGGAGCTGGTTGCCGAAGCAGATGCCGAAGAACGGGATGCGCGCGTCGAGCACCTGGCGCAGCACCGCCACCTCGGCGTCCGCGGTCGCCGGGTCGCCCGGACCGTTGGAGAAGAAGACGCCGTCGGGGCCGCCGTCCCCCACGGCCTTGATGTCGTTGATCGTCGCGGTGGCCGGCAGGACGTGCACCTCGATGCCCTGCTGGGCCATGAGGGCCGGTGTCATCGCCTTGATGCCGAGGTCGAGCGCCGCCACGGTGAACCGCTTCTCGCCCACGGCAGGCACGACGTAGGCCTGCTCGGTCGTCACCTCGGCGGCCAGGGCGGCACCCTTCATCAGCGGTGCGTTCGTCACCGCCGAGAGCAGCTCGTGCAGCGGCAGGTCCGCCTGGCTGCCGGAGAAGATCCCCACCCGCATCGCCCCACGCTCGCGAAGGTGACGGGTCAGCGCGCGGGTGTCGATGCCGCTGATGCCCACGACGCCCTGGTCGCGCAGCTCGTCCTCGAGCCCGCGACGGCTGCGCCAGTTCGAGGGCCTCAGCGCCGGGTCGCGCACGACGTAGCCCGCCACCCAGATCCTGCCCGACTCGGCGTCCTCGTCGTTGACACCGGTGTTGCCGACGTGCGGCGCCGTCATGACGACCACCTGCCGGTGGTAGCTGGGGTCGGTGAGCGTCTCCTGGTAGCCGGTCATCCCGGTGGAGAAGACGGCCTCGCCCACGGTCTGCCCCTGCGCGCCGTAGGCCTCACCGTGGAACGCGCGACCGTCCTCGAGGACCAGCACCGCGGCCCCGCGTTCGAGGTCGAGGTCGAGGTCGAGGTTGTTGCCGGACAGTGCGGTGGGGCTCATGAAGTCGGGTGTCCTTCGGTCGCAGGCGGGTTCGGCTGGTCTGGCTCGCTGCTGTGCCACCACAGGGCCGACTCGACCTTGTCGACGTCGGCGCGGTAGCGCGGCAGGAAGCCGGTGTCGTAGAGGTCACCCTCGGGGGTCTTCCAGCGGATCACGAGCATCCGGTTGGCGCCCACGACCTTGCCCGCCATCCCCCGGTCGCGGCGGACAGAGACCAACCGCGACGCGGGGATGATGACGGTCGACTCGCCCTGGCGCTCGATGCGCACGAGCTGGTCGGTGCTGCCCCGCTGGACCGTGAGGGTGGCCCGTGCCCGGTTGCCCAGGCCCTCGGTGACCACGCGCTCGAACCGGTTGTCGGCAGTGGCGGTGCTGACGTAGGTGCCCTCGACGACGACCCGGGCGACGCGCTCGTCGTGCAGCGAGGGCGCCTCGGGCGTGCCCCCGTCGGTGCGACGCCGCTCGGCGGCGATCGCCGCCGAGGCGTGCTGGCGCCGCTTGCGCACCCACCCGGCATACAGCACCGCGTAGATGAGGCCCAGTGCCACGAGCATGACGCCGACGGCTTGCAAGCGGGTCACGCGATGGCTCCCTTCTGGGCCGTCACGCGACCGCGCAGCACGGTGGCGTGCACGGCACCGCGCAGGGTGCGTCCGTGCCACGGGTTGTTGCGCGACAGCGAGAGTGACGCGCTCCGGTCGACGGTGACGTCGGCGGTCGCGTCCACGAGGGTCAGGTTGGCGGGCTCGCCGACCGCGAGTGGCCGGCCGTGCCCGCTGAGCCCCGCGATCGCCGCCGGGTTGGCGGACATGACGCGGGCGACGCCCGACCAGTCGAGCAACCCGCCGCGGACCATCACGTCGCTGACGACCGACAGGGCGGTCTCGAGGCCGAGCATCCCGAAGGCCGCCTCGGTGAAGGCGTGCTCCTTGTCGTGACGGGCGTGCGGGGCGTGGTCGGTGGCGACGGCGTCGATGGTGCCGTCGGCGAGCGCGGCCCGCAGTGCCTCGACGTCCTCCTGGGGACGCAGCGGCGGGTTGACCTTGAAGACGGGGTCGTAGCCACGGAGCAGGTCCGTCGTGAGGACCAGGTGGTGCGGCGTGACCTCGGCCGTGACCGCGATGCCCTGGGCCTTGGCCCAGCGCACCACCTCGACGGTGCCGGCGGTCGACACGTGGGCGACGTGGACGCGCGATCCCGTGTGCCGGGCCAGCATGACGTCGCGGGCCACGATGCACTCCTCGGCGATGCCGGGCCAGCCGGGCAGCCCCAGCCGTCCCGAGAGCTCGCCCTCGTGGGCGCACGCCTGCGGTCCGGCCAGGTGGGGGTCCTGGGCGTGCTGGGAGACGACGCCGCGGAAGGCACGGACGTACTCCAGGGCCCGGCGCATCATGCGGGCGTCGTGGACGCACCTGCCGTCGTCGGAGAAGACGGTCACCCCGGCGCGAGAGCGGTGCATGAGCCCCAGCTCGGCGAGCTCCTCGCCGTCGAGACCCTTGGTCACGGCACCGACAGGGACCACGTCGACCAGGCCCGCAGCCCGACCCAGGTCGAGGATCCGCTCGGCGGCCTCCGCCGTGTCGGTCACCGGGCTGGTGTTGGCCATGGCGAGGACGGCCGTGAAGCCCCCGACGGCGGCAGCGGCCGAGCCGCTCGCGATCGTCTCGGCGTCCTCGCGGCCGGGCTCGCGCAGGTGGGTGTGCAGGTCGACCAGGCCGGGCAGAGCCACGAGGCCGTCGGCGTCGAGGACGTCGGCACCCTTGGCGGACCGGATCGAGCCGACCTGCGTGATGACGCCGTGCTCGACCAGGACGTCCTGGGCACCCTGTCCGAGCAGGTCGGCACCGGTGATGAGCAACGTGGCCATCAGGCCTCCCCTCCTTCGCCGCCGGCCAACAGGTGGTAGAGCACCGACATCCGCACCGCGACGCCCGCGCTCACCTGGTCGAGGATCAGCGACTGTGCGCCGTCGGCGGCGTCGGCGGCGATCTCGAGACCGCGGTTCATCGGGCCGGGGTGGCAGATGACGGCCGCGGGGTTGGCGGCGGTGAGGGCCTCCAGCCTGGCGCGGGTCAGGCCGTAGCCGACGGTGTACTCGCGGGCCGTCGGGAAGAACCCCCCGCTCATGCGTTCGCGCTGCACCCGCAGCATCATCACGGCGTCCACCTCGGGCAGCACGGCGTCGAAGTCGTGGCTCAGCTCGAAGCCGTCGGCTGCCGCCCAGGCGGTGATGCCGCTCGGCATGAGGGTCGGTGGCGCGACCAGGGTCACCCGGGCGCCCAGCGTCCGGAGCGTGATGAGGTTGGAGCGCACCACCCGTGAGTGCGTGAGGTCGCCCACGATGGCCACGTGACGGCCCTCGAGGTCACCGAGCCGGCGCTGCATCGTGTAGGCGTCGAGCAGGGCCTGCGTCGGGTGCTCGTGCGTGCCGTCGCCGGCGTTGATGACGTGGGCGTTCACCCACTGGCTGACCTGGTGGGCGGCTCCGCTGGCGTGGTGGCGGATGACCATCGCGTCGACGCCCATGGCCGCGACGGTGAGGACGGTGTCGCGCAGCGACTCGCCCTTGGAGGTCGAGGACCCCTTGCCGCTGATGTTGATGACGTCGGCGGACAGCCACTTGCCCGCGATCTCGAAGCTGCTGCGGGTGCGCGTCGAGTCCTCGAAGAACAGGTTGACGACCGTGCGGCCGCGCAGCGTGGGGAGCTTCTTGACGTCGCGCTGCTGGATGCCGTGCATCTCGGCGGCAGTGTCGAGGATGGCGCGCACCTGCTCCCGGTCGAGGTCGGCGGACGACAGCAGGTGCCGCCGGGTCCTGCTCGGGGCTGCGGGCTCGCGGGCGCCGGGGTCGCTCGCGGTCGTGAGGGTCATCGGGTCTCCCCTCCGGCGATGGTGACCTGGTCCTCGACCTGGTCGGGCTCGCTCAGTCGCACGCGGACCTTCTCGCTGCTGGAGGTCGGGAGGTTCTTGCCCACGTGGTCGGCGCGGATCGGCAGCTCTCGGTGACCGCGGTCGACCAGCACGGCGAGCCGCACGATGCGTGGCCGCCCGAGGTCGGACAGCGCGTCCAGGGCAGCGCGGACGGTGCGCCCGGAGTACAGCACGTCGTCGACGAGCACCACGACCTTGTCGTCGATGCCGCCCGGCGGGATGTCGGTGTGCATCGGGCTGCGGGTCGGCTGCCGCCGCAGGTCGTCGCGGTGCATCGTGACGTCGAGGGCGCCGACGGCCACCGGCGTGCCCTCGACCTCCTCGATGAGGGCGGCCAGCCGGCGGGCCAGGGCCACCCCGCGCGTCGGGATGCCGAGGACCACGAGGTCGGCGGCCCCCTTGTTGTGCTCGAGGATCTCGTGCGCGATGCGCCGCAGGACGCGGGCCACGTCGGCCTCGGTCATGACGGTGCGCGAGTCGTCGGTGGATGCGTCGACGGGGACGGGAGCCACGGGCTCGACCGAGGGTGCAGCAAAGTCAGGACGCATCAGCGTCAGGACCTCCTTCCCTGCCTCACAGGACAGGTCGTTAAAGGATGTCGTTCGTCGGCCACCATACCCGGTGACGGGGGCACCCGGCATACCGGCCCGCCGAAGGCGTCCACGCAGCTGGCGCGCCATCGAGGGCGCGGCGCACTCGTGGCAGAAACGCCACGATTGCACCCGCACCGCGGCCAGGCACGTTGATTCGTGACGGAAACGCCACGATGTCGGGTCGGGCGCGCGTCAGGGGAGCAGGCGCTGCATCGCCACGCGCCGTCCCGCCTGGGGCAGACCAATCCGTGCCTCGGCGGCCAACAACGGCGCCATCCAGTCCGGGTCCGGGATCTCTGCGAAACCCAGGCGAGCGTAGAAGGGTCCGTTCCACGGGACGTCCGCGAAGGTGCGCAGCGTCACCCGGTCGTACCCGCGAGAGGCCGCCTCACGACATACCCCCTCGACGAGCGCGGTGCCCAATCCGCGCCTGACCTGCCGGGGCAGGACAGCCAGCTGCTCGAGGTGCGCTCGCCCGTCGAGGTCGAGGACGTGGGCGAACCCCACGACCGGCTCCCCCACCACGAGCAGGAAGCCCGGCTCAGCTGCCCTGTCCTCGCCGGTGTCCGGGTGGCCCCATCGGGAGGTGTCCACCACCTCGTCGAACATCCGGTCGGCCGCCGCCTCGATGCCCTGCAGCAGGGAGAGGTCGGCCGCGACCGCGGGACGGACCAGCACGGTCAGGCGAGGGTGGGCTTGACCTCGGCGAGCCGGCCGAGCAGGCCGTTGACGAACTTGGGGCTGTCGTCGGTCGACAGGCTCTTGGCGAGCTCGACCGCCTCGGTGATGGCCACGCCCTCCGGGACCTCGGTCGAGTAGAGCACCTCGAACGCCCCGAGCCGCAGGATGGCGCGATCGACGCTGGGCATCCGGTCGAGGGTCCAGCCCTGCGAGTACGTCGCCAGCAGCTCGTTGATGTCGGTCCAGTGCGACACCACACCCTCGACCAGGTCGGCGGTGTACTGGTTCAGCGGGGCCTCGGTGACCGGCTTGGCGAGCCGCTCTGCGAGCAGGTCACGAGCGTTCATGCCGCGCTGCTCGGCCTCGAACAGGAGGTCGATCGCGCGTTTGCGTGCCTTGGTCCTTGCAGCCACTCAGTTCACGCGGCCGAGGTAGGAACCGTCGCGGGTGTCGACCTTGACCTTGGTGCCCTGCTCGAGGAACAGCGGGACGTTGATCGTCGCGCCGGTCTCGAGGGTCGCCGGCTTGGTGCCGCCGGTGGAGCGGTCGCCCTGCAGGCCCGGCTCGGTGTAGGTGATCTCGAGGACGACCGAGGCGGGCAGCTCGACGTAGAGCACCGTGCCGTCGTGGGTCGCGACCTGCGCGGTCTGGTTCTCGAGGAGGTAGTTCGCTGCCTCGCCCACGGTGGCCTCGGGGATGTGGATCTGGTCGTAGGTCGACCCGTCCATGAAGACGAAGTCGGCGCCGTCCTTGTAGAGGTACTGCATGTCGCGGCGGTCGACGTTGGCGGTCTCGACCTTGGTGCCGGCGTTGAACGTCTTGTCGACGACCTTGCCCGACAGGACGTGCTTGAGCTTGGTGCGCACGAAGGCCGGCCCCTTGCCGGGCTTGACGTGCTGGAACTCCACGACGGACCACAGCTGGCCCTCGAGGTTGAGGACCAGGCCGTTCTTCAGGTCGTTGGTCGATGCCACGGGTGTGTGTCGCTTTCCATCAGCCGGTATGCCGCGTGGCTGAGCGCGCGCGGCAGTTCGGGAAGTGTTCGGTGGGGATCGCCGGCCAGTCTAGCGGCCGGCCCCACACACCCCGAATCGCTGCTGCCCAGGGCAGCCCGGACTCGCTCAGACGCCGATCGTGAGGTTGGCGACGAAGCCGTTCGTGAGGTCGCCGGTCACGGTGGCCAGCTGGTAGATGCCCCCGTCGTCGCCGAAGACCATGTCCCTCGTGAGTGAGGTCTGGGCGAGGTTGCTGACGCTCTGCTCGTAGCCCGGCGTGGCGTAGACCGCGGTGCAGGCCGCCTCGGGGAGCGCGATCTGGCTGGTCTTGACGATCTGGCCGCTGCTCGTCGCCTGGTCGAGCGACTGGTAGACCTCGAAGTGGATGTGCGGCCAGCGACCGGAGTACGCCGCGGGGAAGATGCTCGTGAACGTCGCCGTCCCGGAGCTGTTCGTGGCCTGGACCCCGCGCAGGTAGTTCTCGTCGGTGGCGGCTTGGGAGTAGAGCGAGTACTGGCCGTCCCGGTCGCAGTGCCACAGGTAGACGGCGGCTCCCGACAGTGCGGCGTACCCGTTGCCGGCGTCCGTGACCGTGAGATTGATGGTGAGGGGCACGCCCTGGGCCTTCGTGGTGGACGACCCGAAGCTGCTGGTGATGTCGGACCGCACGATGCCCGAGTCGTCGAGGACGTTCGGACCGTTGGACCCGTCCCCCGGGTAGGGGCCACCGGTCTCGTCGGGGACCTCGGCCTGGGGGGTGCTGCCGCTGGTGGCGCTGCCCGACGACGAGGACGACGACGAGGACGAGGACGAGGACGACGAGGTGGACGACGACGAGCTCGACGAACCCGACGTGGCGCCCGGGTCGGCACCACAGGCAGCCAGGGCCGCCGTCGCCCCGAGCCCGCCGAACAGGCCGAGGAGGCGGCGCCGGTCCACCAGGGTCTGGACGTCGAACTCGAGGCCGCGGTCGTGCCGCTCGTCGTGCGGGTTGCCGAAGTGGTCGGTGCCGTGGTCCTCGACGGCTGCGTGGTCGCTGCGCTGGCTGCTCATGGTCACACCCTGACGGTCGCACCCGGCGGGCGGCTGTGGCCTTCCTGTGCGGTCCCTGTGGAGCTCAGGGAAGGCGTGGTGGGAGCAGTGAGGCCAGCCCGTCGACGAGCCGCGCGGTGGTCGGAGCCGGCGTCCCGGCACGGGCCGCCGCCCGCAGCACGGCACCGCCGATCGCATCCAGCTCGGGCGTGCGTCCGGCGGCGGCGTCCTTCTGCATGGAGCTGCGCATGTCGGCGGGCACCTGCTGCAGGAACGCCAGGACGGCGTCCCGGTCCACGGCGACCCCCTCACCGCTCGCCGCGTCGGCGATCTCACCGACGACGGCCACGATGCCGTCCCAGTGCTCGGCGCGAGGGACCCCCCAGGGCGCGGCGAAGGAGGTGGTGAACAGGGCGATCGGCGCGAGGACGCTGAGCTTGTCCCACAGGATCTGCCGGTCGTCGTCACGCACGGTCGTGGTGAGCCCTGCGTCGGCCAGTGCGTCGGCGACCAGCTTGACCTGCGCGGGGTCGGCCTGGCCGGCGGCCAGCTCGACGAGCGCGAAGGGCGACCGGTGCACTACCACACCGGGGCTCACGCGCTCGGACTCGACCCGGATCGTGCCGGTGGCGACGTGGGTGGGTCCGTAGCGCGCCCGCAGGAGCTCCACGTGGTCCAGCCCGTTGAGGAACGGCAGCACGAGAGCGTCCCCCAGGCTGCCGGGCGGCACCAGGTCGAGGGCCCAGTCGAGGGCCGTGGCCTTGACCGTGACCAGCACGAGGTCGGGCGGCGCCTCCAGCCGCGGCTCGGCAGCCACGGTCTCGACCGAGTCGCCGAAGACCTGGCTGCGGAGCTCGAGGCCGTGGCGGCGCAGGTGGTCGGCCGTGCGGTCACGGGCCAGCACGGTGACGTGGTGGCCGGCGCGGGTCATCAGCACCGCGAGGAGCCCGCCGACGCCACCAGCGCCGAGCACCGCCACCTCGAGCCGGTCCGTCATGCTCCCGACGGTACCCCCGTTCAGGTGCGCGAGACCTCGGCGTACGCCGCCTGCAGCAGGGCGGGATCGGGCCCCTCGAGCCTGACCGGCCGGGCCAGCCCGGAGAGCACCACGAAGCGCAGCATCGACCCGCGCGACTTCTTGTCGCGCTTCATCGCCTCCAGCAGGGCGGGCCACTTGTCGCCGCGGTAGGTGGTCGGCAGCCCGAGCGACGTGAGGATCGCGCGGTGCCGGTCGACCAGGTCGTCGTCCATCTTGCCGGCCAGCCGGGCCAGCTCGGCGACGTAGACCATCCCGATCGACACGGCTGCTCCGTGCCGGAACGCGTAGCGCTCGACCTGCTCGACGGCGTGCCCGAAGGTGTGCCCGTAGTTGAGGATCTCGCGCAGCCCCTGCTCGGTGAGGTCCTCGCCCACAACGTCGGCCTTGACCCGGATCGCCCGCTCCACGAGCTCACGGACGTGCGTGCCCGACGCGGAGCGGACCCCGTGGGGGTCGGCTTCGATGAGGTCGAGGATCACCGGGTCGGCGATGAAACCGCACTTGACCACCTCGGCCAGCCCCGCGACGAAGTCGTGGGTCGGCAGGGTCTCGAGGGTGTCGAGGTCGCACAGGACCCCTGCCGGAGGGTGGAAGGCGCCCACGAGGTTCTTGCCCTCGGGGGTGTTGATGCCGGTCTTGCCGCCCACCGCCGCGTCGACCATGGCCAGCAACGTCGTCGGCACGTGGACGACCTTGATGCCCCGCAGCCAGGTCGCCGCCACGAACCCCGCGAGGTCGGTCGTCGCCCCGCCGCCGACGGCCACGATCGCGTCGGACCGGGTGAAGCCAGCCTGCCCGAGGACGCCCCAGAGAAAGGCGGCGACCTGCGAGGTCTTGGCCTCCTCGGCGTCGGGCACCTCCGCGGCATACGCCTCGAAACCCTTGGCCAGCAAGGCCTCGCGCACGCCTTCGCCGGTCGCGGCAAGCGCCCGGGGGTGCACGACGAGGACGCGCTGCACTCCCTCGCCCACCAGGGCGGGCAGCTCGTCGAGCAGGCCGGTGCCGACCACCACGTCGTAGTCGCCGCCGACGCTGATCCGGGTGGTGGTCATGCCTGCGCCTCCAGCAGCTCGACGATCTGGGCGACCACGGCCGCGGGCTTGCGACCGGCGGTGTCGACGCGCACGGTGGCGAGTCGCTCGTACGTGGGGCGGCGCTCGTTCATCATCTTGGTCCACGACGCCCGGGGGTTGACCGCGAGCAGAGGGCGGCTGGCGTCGAAGCCGATGCGGCGCGCGGCGTCGGCGATCCCGACGTCGAGGAAGACGACGGTGTGACCGCCCAGCGCCTGCTGGACGACCGGGTCCATCGGCGCCCCACCGCCGAGCGACACGATGCCGTCGTGCTCGGCCAGCGCGCGGATCACCTCGGTGCGCTCGAGGTCGCGGAAGTGTGTCTCGCCGTGGTCGACGAACAGGTCGGCGATCGACTGGCCCGCGCTCGCCTCGATGGCGGCGTCGGTGTCGTGCCAGGCGACGCCGAGGGCGCCGGCGAGCCGTCGGCCGATCGTGCTCTTGCCCGCCCCGGGCGGTCCGATGACGACCGCGCGGGGCCTGCGTGCCTCACTCACCACGTGCGCATCGTCCCGGGGATGGAGGCGAGGTATGCCGCGTGGTTGCGTGCCGTCTCGGTCACCGAGTCGCCGCCGAACTTCTCGACGCACGCCTGCGCGAGGACCAGCGCCACCATCGCCTCGGCCACCACCCCGGCGGCCGGCACGGCGGAGACGTCGGAGCGCTGGTGGATGGCCTTGGCGGCCCCCTCCCCCGTGGTGTCGATCGTGTCGAGTGCGCGGGGCACCGTCGAGATCGGCTTCATCGCGGCGCGCACCCGCAGGACGTCACCGGTCGACATCCCACCCTCGGTGCCACCGGCGCGACCGGTGCGACGCTGGATGACGCCGTCGTCGTCGCGGTCCATCTCGTCGTGGGCGGCGGACCCGCGGCGCGCGGCGGTGCGGAAGCCGTCGCCCACCTCGACGCCCTTGATCGCCTGGATGCTCATCAGGGCCCCTGCGAGCTGCGCATCGAGGCGACGGTCCCAGTGCACGTGCGAACCCAGCCCCGGGGGCAGCCCGTAGGCCAGCACCTCGACGACTCCGCCGAGGGTGTCGCCGTCGCGCTTGGCGGCCTCGACCTCGGCGACCATCGCGGCCGACCCTTGCGGGTCGAGGGTGCGCACCGGGTCGGCGTCGATCTGCTCGACCTGGTCGGGAGTCGGCAGGGCGGCGTCGTCGGACACTCCGGCCGTGCCCATCGAGACCGTGTGGGAGACCAGCCGGATGCCGTACGCCTGCTCCAGGAAGCGCGAGGCCACCTCACCCAGGGCCACCCGGGCGGCCGTCTCGCGAGCCGAGGCCCGCTCGAGGACGGGCCGGGCGTCGTCGAAGCCGTACTTCTGCATCCCGACGAGGTCGGCATGGCCCGGGCGCGGCCGGGTCAGCGGCCGGTTGCGGGCGATCTCCTTGTCGGCGTTGACGTCGTCGCTGGCGGCGAAGTCCTCGGCCGAGACCGGGTCGGGTGACATCACGGTCTCCCACTTGGGCCACTCGGTGTTGCCGATCCGGATCGCGACAGGCGACCCCATCGTCACCCCGTGCCGGACACCGCCGAGGAACTCGACCTCGTCCTGCTCGAACTTCATCCGGGCGCCGCGGCCGAACCCCAGGCGTCGCCGGGCCAGGGCGGCGGCGACGTCCTTGGTCGTCACCTCGACGCCGGCCGGCAGCCCCTCGATCGTCGCGAGGAGGGCCGGGCCGTGGGACTCACCTGCGGTCAACCAGCGGAGCATGGCTCGATCCTCCCATGCAGCCCGCGACGTCCTGCGGCTAGGCCACCCACTGGAACTCGAGCGCCAGCGCGACGAACGCGCCCGCCAGCATCGAGGGTCCGTAGGCGATGTGCGACCGCAGCCCGGCTCGCCGCCCCACCAGGAACACGACCGCCACCAGGCCGCCGACGAGGAACCCGGCGAGGACGCCGAGGGCCGCCGTGCCCACGCCGGCCCACCCCAGCACGAGCCCGATGACGCCGGCGAGCTTGACGTCGCCGTACCCGATCGAGCCCGGTGAGACGACGGCGAGCAGCAGGTACACGGCATACAGGCCTGCCATGCAGGCGAGCGCGCGCACGAGCGCGCCCCAGTCCCCCAGCCCCGCCGTCGCCACGACGAGCAGCACCAGCAGCGCCGGGTAGGCAGGCAGCACCAGCCCGTCAGGGAGGCGGTGGACGTCCGCGTCGATCCAGAACAGCCCCACCGCGAGCCACGCGAAGAGCAGGTATGCCGGGATGCCGGCCCACCCGGCGGCGTCACCGACGCGCCAGGCGAGGAACGCCCAGAGGGCTCCCAGCGCGAGTCCCGGCCACCACCAGCGCCGCAGGGGGGACGAGGGTTCGTCGGACTCGATGCGATAGCCACCGGTCGCCAGCACCCGGCCGGTGAGACCGCCGAGCAGCGCCCCCGCGACGGCGAAGGCGACGACGAGCCACCAGGGGGTTCCCGCGCCGGAGGCGAGCTGCACCACCGACATCAGCGCCCCAGAGCCTGGCGACCCGCGGCGTACATCGCCTGGACGGGTGGGGTGGTGCCGGTGAAGAGCCGGAACTGCTCGGCGGCCTGGTAGACGAGCATGTCGAGTCCCGAGACCACCGCGAGACCCGCGGCGGAGGCCGCCGTCGCGAGTGGCGTCGGCCAGTCGGCGTAGACCACGTCCATCAGGGTGCCGTGCAGGCGACGCCCGGCGAGCGGGGCGGCGGCTGCCTCGGCCCCCTCGGGCGGCAGCGTGCTGACGACGAGCCGGTGGGCCCCCGAGGCCGTCCAGTCGGCGAGCGGCACKACCTCGACGGCGATCCCCGCGTGGACGGCCAGCCGGAGCGTCTCGGGCCGCGCCGTGCCCCTCACGGCCAGGGCAACCCGCTCGACGCCGAGGGACGACAGAGCCAGCAGCGCGGACCGAGCCGTGGCGCCACCGCCGAGCACCGTCGCCGCACCGTCGTGGGGCACGTCGGCCAACGCCGCCTCGATCCCCCGGACGTCGGTGTTGTGCCCGTCCCAGCCGAGGTCGTCGCGACGGACCAGCGTGTTGACCGCGCCGGTGGCCCGGGCGGTGCGGGACACGGTCGTCGCCACCTCGAGGGCGACCTCCTTGAGGGGCATGGTGAGGCTGAGCCCGCGCCAGCTGTCGTCGAGCGCCGCCACGAAGCCGGCGAGCTCGTCGGCGGCCACCTCGTGGACGGCGTACGACCAGTCGGTCAGGCCCGTCGCGCGGTAGCCGGCCGCGTGCAGGGCCGGTGACAGCGAGTGGGCTACGGGCCGCCCGAGGACGGCGGCGTTCAGCACCGGTCGCTGTGCTGGCGACACCACGCCTGGAACTCCTGCACGTTGCGCTGGTGCTCGGCGGTGGTGGTGGCGAACTTGGTCTCACCCGTGTCGGGGTCGGTCGTCACGAAGAACAGCCAGGTGCCCTCGGCGGGGCTGGCGGCAGCGGCGATCGACGCGGCCCCGGGACTGTTGATGGGCCCGGGGGGCAGCCCCTGCACCTTGTAGGTGTTGTAGGGGCTGGGGCTGTTGCGGTCGGCGTCGCTGGTGCCGGCGCGGCCCCGCTTCTGCACGGCGAAGTGCACCGTGGAGTCCATCTGGAGCAGGCCGTAGTTGGGCGCCGAGACGGTCTTGATGCGGTTCTCGATGACGCGGGCGACCTTGGCGCGGTCGGCGTCACCGCTGACCTCTCCCTCGACGATGGAGGCGACGATGAGCGTGCGCTCCATGTCGGCCTCGGCCACCCCGGCCTTCTCGAGCTCGGAGACGGTCTTGGCGACCATCGTCTTGAGCTGTTCCGCAGCCGTCGACTTGGCGGGGAACTCGTACGTCGACGGGAAGAGGTAGCCCTCGAGGTTGCCCTTGGCGGTCGCGGGCAGGCCCAGCGCCTGCGGGTCCTTCGCCGCCGCGGCGTACTCGGCCACGGGCAGACCGGTCCCCTTGGACAGGGCCGCGAAGACCTCCTTCTTCCACAGCCCCTCGCGGATGGTGACGCGGGGGACGCTGCGGTTTGCGGTGTCGACCAGGACCGCCAGGGCGTCCTTGGCCGTCATCTGCTTCTTGAGCGTGTAGGTGCCCGGCTGGATCGACGCCGACCGGGCGTCGGCGTTGGCCGCCTCGAGGAAGGCCTTGGACGTCTTCACGACGCCCGCCTTCTCGAGGGTCGCGCCGATGGCGCGGCCGGTGTCGCCGTCGTTGACGACGACCTGCACCTCGCCCGAGCCCGGGCCCGGGTAGTCGTTGCTCTCGAGGAAGCCGTCGACCACCGGACGGAGCACGGTGTAGGCCGCGAACGCGGCAACGGCAACCAGGGCGATGGCGATGAACAGGCACCCCATCCGGCGACCGCCGCGCCTGCGTGGCTTGGCGGCCGCGCGTCGCTGGGCGCGACTGACGAGCGGCTCCTCCGCACTCCGTTCGTGCTGGGCCTGGTCGTCGTGCTGCCCCCCGAAGATCGAGTGCTCCAGGTGGGGCTCGGTCATCGGCGCCTGTCCTTCGTCCGGGGCTTGCGCCCTCCTGTCCTCACCAGCTCGCCGGGCGGTCGCCCGGAGCTGCGCTCCGCGTCGAGGGCGGCCTGCAGGATGAGGACTGCAGCGGCCTGGTCGACGACCGCACGGTGCTTGCGTCCGTCGACCCCGCTCTCGCGGAGGCTGCGGTGCGCGTCGACCGTCGTGAGCCGCTCGTCGACCAGACGAACGGGCACGGGGGCGATCTGCTCCGCCAGCCGCCCAGCATACGTGCGCGCGGTCTGCGCAGCGGCACCTTCGTCGCCGGCAAGGGTCCTGGGCAGGCCCACGACGACCTCGATCGCGGTCACCTCGGCGACCAGGCCGGCGAGCTCGAGCAGGTCCCCGGGGTGCTCGGCGTCCGCCTCGGGGTCGCGCGGCACGGTGCGGACGGGGGTCGCCAGCAGCCCCGACGGGTCGCTCGCGGCCACCCCGACGCGGACGCTGCCGACGTCGACGCCGAGGCGTACGCC